>NZ_JBEXCW010000074.1:0-42632 GCF_040605435.1 Streptomyces sp. NPDC005574 | reverse complement strand
AGCAGGAAGTGGCCGAGGCAGTTGGTGGCGAAGGTCGTCTCGTACCCGTCGGGGCTGAACGTGACGTCGCCGTCGAAGCGGCCACCCGCGTTGCACAGGAGCGCGTCGAGCTCGGTCACGGACAAATCCCTGGCCGCTGCCCGGACGGACGCCAGGCTGGACAGGTCCAATGCCAGAGTGGTGACCGAGACACCGTGTGCGGCGCGCAACTCGTCGGCGACGGCCTGCATTCGGTCGGGGCTGCGCCCGACCAATATCAGATCGACCTTACGGGCGGCGAGCTCGGTCGCGGCTGCGAGGCCGATTCCCGAGTGGCCGCCGGTGATCAGGATCGTGGTCATCGTGTTCCGGTTCCGTCAGGAGGGCGCCGAGGACGGATTGGCCTAGGTCCTCTGCTCGGGCCTCAGTGTCCATTGCTGGTTGGCGGCGTCGGTTCTAGGCGGTGCCCGGCCCGGTTTGTGAGAGGCGGACCATGGCGCGGTAGAGGGCGGTGGGCCTCGGGGCTTCGGGCAGCGGGGGGATTGGTGCGCCGGGCGCGGCGTAAGAGCGGATCATGTGGCCGACGAGGCGGCGCCAGGTGTCGGGGGCGGCGTCGCCGGTGGCGGTGATGACTCCGGCGTTGGCGATGAGCAGGATGACGACGTCCTGGTGAGTGAAGTCCTCGCGCAGGTGCCCGGTGTCCTTGGCGCGGGTGATGAGTTCGAGTAGCCGGTTGTACGCCTCGGCGCGGCGGGCTTCCAGCGCCTTGGCGGCGGGGAAGGACATGGTCAGGACGTCGGCGAAGCCGCGGTCGGCGGCCTGCATGGCGCAGATGGCGTGGAGGTATCCGGTGAAGCCGTGCCAGGGGTCGGGGTCGGCGAGTGCTTCGGCGGTGGCGTCGGCGTAGGCGTCCATGCGGTCGGCGAAGACCGCGTTGACGAGTTCCTCCCGGGTGGCGAAGCGCCGGGAAAGCGTGGCCTTGCCGACGCCTGCCTCGCGGGCGACGGAGGCCATGGAGACGCCGAGTCCTTCGGTGGCGTAGAGGCGGCGGGCGGCGGCCAGGATGCGACAGCGGTTGCGTTCGGCGTCGGCGCGCAGTCCCGTGCCGGGCTGCTGGCCTGGCGTCTGGTCCGAAGGTGGCGAGGTCATGCCCCCAGTCTACCCAAGTGGAACGGGCGGCCCGCTTCTGCTGTACGGTGGGTGACAGAAAAAGTGGGACGCCCGGCCCACTTACCTGAAAGGACTTAAACGTGCCCAGCATCGCCATCGTCGGAGCCGGCCCCGGCATGGGCCTCGCCATCGCCCGCACCTTCGGCTCGCGCGGCTACGACGTCGCTCTCATCGCCCGCAACCGCGCCAAGCTCGACGACCTCGTCGGCCGGCTCACCGCCGAGGGCATCACCGCCGCCGCGTTCCCGGCCGATGTGCGCGACCACGGCGCGCTGACCCAGGCCCTCAAGGACGCCGCCAGCCGGTTCGGCGGCATCGACGTCCTGGAGCACTCCCCCGCTCCGAGCATCGCCTCCGTGAACCTCACCTCCCCGTCCCAGACCAGCCCCTCCGATGTGCAGGGATGGATCGACTTCCTGCTCTGCAGCGCCATCACCGCCACCCAGGCCGTCCTGCCCGCGATGCGTGAGGCCGGCGCGGGCACCCTGCTCTTCACCAACGGCGCCGGCTCGGTCGATCCCATCCCGATGCTCGGAAACGTCAACCCCGCTCAGGCGGCGCTGCGCAACTGGGTGCTCAACCTGCACAAGGAGCTGGCCGGCACCGGTATCCAGGCCGCGCACGTCGCCATCGGCGTGTGGATCGGCGCGGGCGGCCCTCCCGAAATCCCGACCGCCGAGGCCGAGGACATCGCCCCTCTCTACTGGGACCTGCACACCCAGCGCGACGAAGCCGAGCGCGTCTTCACCGCCTGACGCCTCCCAGTTATCCCCCGTTGAATCCTGATCCGCTCCATCCTCATCCGCCGCGGCAATCCCCACCGCGGCGCGACCGAAGAAGAAGGTCTCCGCTCCGATGAACGTGTTCCTGTGGATCCTGCAGGGCGTTCTCGCCGCGCTGTTCGTGGCCGCCGGCGTCACCAAGTCCACCCAGCCCCGCGAAAAGCTCATATCCCAGCTGCCGTGGGTCAGTGGCGTCTCGACACCCGTGGTGCGTCTGATCGGCGTCGCCGAACTCGCCGGCGGCCTCGGGCTGATCCTGCCGGGCGCTTTCGACATCGCCACCGTGCTCACCCCGCTGGCCGCCACCGGCCTGGCTGTGATCATGGTCCTGGCCATGGGCCTCCACGCCCGCCGCAAGGAGCTGCAGGCCATCGGATTCAACGCGATCCTGCTCATCGTCGCCGCGGTCATCATGTGGGGCCGGTTCTGGCCCTACTCCTTCTGACCACCCGGCCCCCTGCCCCTGCACAGCGGCCCGGCCCGCGACCACGCCGGCCGGGCCGCTCCCTCTCAACCCCTGTCTGCCTACCGGAGACGACCGTCGAACTCGGCATCATCTCCCTGTCCGACCTGCAGACCGACCCCGCCACAGGAAAACCGCACGACCCGGGGCGCCGCGAGTTTCCGTCCCGGCCCGATCCGCTCGCCCTCAGTTCAGGTACTGCGCCAGCCGGGTCGCCGTCACCACGGCTTGCTGAGCCGTCCGGACCGGGACCGCAGCCGCCAGTCCGGGGTGCCGGTCGTCTAGGGAGCCCCGCCCGGGTGCGTGTGCCGCGCGGGCGACTGCGTCCCGCTCGCCCGCCGGCATCCGCTTGAGAGGCACCGCTGGGGAGGACGCCCACTTCCGCGCCGCAGCTTGACGGATTCGTTCGAGCGGACAAGGAGACCCATCCTCGCCGCCGCCCTGGGAACAGGGCGCTGAGCGTCGCGCACACGATCGCCCCGAACAGCAACCCGCTCCATGGCATTTCATCCAGGCGATGGGTCGTCGCCACGTAGAGGAAGGAGCCGAGCCCGCCGCCTACGAAGAAGACGTCGAGGCCGACCTGCTCGGCCGGCACGAGGTCCTCGCCGCGCAGGGTGAGGGCGGTGATCCGGCCGCGCTGCAGTCCCACCGCGTCGATCAGCCGGTACGCCACCGTCCGCAGGTCGTTGTCATGCGCGGACGCTTCCGCAAGGCGCCGGGTCTTCTCCCAGGTGCCGCCGCCGGCGAAGCGCAGGGCCAGGGTCAGGCCGCGGGCCACCTGGTGACGGCCTTCGAACGGCTCTACCGCCACGAGCCTGCGGTCCACGGCCGCCGCCCGACCTCCGGGAACCGGGAGCAGAGCACCGGCGGCGGCATCCCGGCATCCCTTCGTCCTGGACGGCACCGGACCCGCCGGCACCGAGGACGAGGCCACGGCTCTGCCCGCAGGGGCCGGGCCACTTGCCCAGTGCAGGTCGGCGGCCTGAAGTGCCGCTGGCGGGGCAGATGCGAATTGAGCCGTCGGCTCAGTGAGGTTGGAGGGACATCATGATCGCTCTCGGCGTCCTGCTGCTCATCCTTGGTTTTCTGTTCCACATCGGGATCCTGTGGACGATCGGGATCATCCTTCTGGTCATCGGCGCGGTCCTGTGGATCCTGGGATCCGTCGGACACGCCGTCGGAGGCCGACGCCACTACTGGTGACCGTCGGGAGTACCGCTCCACTGAGCCGACGCCATCGGCTTCGACAGCGGTCTGAGCTGGACTGTCATTGCCGCCGGCTACGGTCGCCCTCGCCGCCGGAAACCGTGACCCGCGATCACGGCGATCCGGACGCAGGATCCGCCGGTCGCCGCCTACTGCGGATGGGCGGTCCATCCGGTCCCCAATGCTCCGGCCCTCCCCCGCGCCAGTCGATCCACCGCGCCTGCGCCACCTCCGCCAGGTCGATCTCCAACCCGGCCCGGCGCAGAAACTCCGCCACGTCGTCCAGTCCGTACGCCACACCGAGACTCTCGCCATCCACACGCACCCGCCGGCCACCCACCGGTGTCGGCGCCTGCACGACCACGCATATCGCTCCCGACGGGCCCGCAGGATCATCCGCACCGTGGGGGACGGCGCTGCCGCAGGGTGGCATCAGGAGACCCGCAGGAGTGTGGTGGCAGGGCGGATCGCGTCCGCACCGAACTTGGCGCGGATACGGTCACTGACTTCTTCGGCGACCAGGCGGGCTTCACGGGCCTGGTCGAGGCTGACTTGCTCGGCCACCTGACCGGTCGGCACCAGGTCCTCGCCTCGCAGGGTGAGGGCGGTGATCCGGCCGCGCTGCAGCCCGGCCGCGTCGATCAGCCGGTACGCCACCGTTCGCAGGTCGTCGTCGTGGGCGGACGCTTCCGCGAGACGCCGGGTCTTCTCCCAGGTGGTGCCGCCGGCGAAACGTAGAACTAGGGTCAGGCCGCGGGCCACCTGGTGCCGGCGGCGCAGCTGGTGGGCGAGGGTGACGACCACATCGAGCAGGGCCGCGCGCACGCCGGCGCCGTCCAGGGTGTGCCGGGGAAACGACCGGTGGATGCTCGCGGTGGCGGGCAGGGCGCGCGGGACGACGGGGCGGGGGTCGATGCCGCGGGCCCGGTCGGCAGCGGTACGCCCGGCCCGGCCGCCCAGCAGCCGCTGCACGCTGGCAGGCGGAACCGCCGCGAGCACACCGACGCAGTGCACGCCATAGTCGTGCAGCGCCTGGGCCTGGCGGTGCCCGATGCCGTGCATGGCTTCGACCGGGAGCGGCCCGAGGAACTCCGCGACCTGGTCGGGTGCGACGGTCAGGACGCCGCCCGGTCCGGTGATCTGGGCGGAGGCGGTGGCCGCGACGGTGATGGATGGGCCGATCCCGACCCGGACATCGAGACCGAGCCGGGCGAGGATCCGCACCCGCAGCACCTCCCCCAGGCGGCGGGCGTCAGCACGGTGATAGCGCAGCGCGCCTTTCAACTCCACCAGTGCCGCGGTCGGCGGCAACGCCTGCACCACCGGGGACACCTCCGCCAGCTGATCCAGGACCTGCCGGTAGAGGTCCTCCGGCAGTCGGTCCGGGTAGCCCACATGCATCACACTCGCCACCTGCCGTGCTCCAGTCCCTGTCACCGCACTCACCTCCTCCCACCCCACGTTATCGAACAAGAATTCGAACACGCGAGTCGGCGAACGCGAAGTGGCCCGTGGACCTGTGACTGTGACTTAGCGCCGTAGTTGGCCCTTTAGCGGTCTACTTGGCCCGCCTGAGCGTTCTAGGTGGCCCGTAACGCGGCAGAAGCACACCTGACCTGCGTTGATGTCTTGGCGGAGGGCGGGGGCTCGCTCAGCACAGGGCAGTGGCCTGCGACGATGTCCGGGCTGGACAGTCGGCACGCACGTTGGAAAGCGCGCGATCGAAGTCGGCCACTACGGACTGACGAATGAAGCGGGTGTGGCATGCAAACGCTGGTGGAGGGGGATGTCGCGGAGGCACTGCGCGACAGCGGCGGCGAGGCGATCCGTCTGTACGTCGCGGCCTGCGCCGAGCGCATGGCGCCGCTGTTCATAGGCCTGCGGGCGGGGGTGCCCGGGCGGGAGGCCGACCTGGACTTCTGCGTGCGGTCCGTACGCGACCTCTGGCATACCGGCCAGCCGCTGGCCGACGCTGCTGAGCGAGTAAGCGTGCTGGAGCGGTTCCCCGAACTTCAACCGAGCGAGGAGGGGATTACCGACGTCGCTGACACCTACGCCTTCTTCGGCGCCCTCGTCCTGCGGCACGCCCTGTTGGCCAACGGCACCGGGGATGCCCGTGACGCGGTGGCCTGCGGCCACGCGGCGCTCACCGCGATGGGGATGCTGGACCAGAACCTCGCGGGTGCCGGCTTCAGCGCCGAGGAGCAGCGGCTTCAGTCCCGCTCGGCGACCGGCGACGCCGCAGGTCTTTGGGAGGCCAGCGTGACAGCGGGACGGGAGCGGTTCCGTGCCGTGCTGGGTCGCACCGGGCGTGGCGGAGGCTGAGCGCCGTAGTTGGCCGCACGGGCCAAGTCGGCCGCTCAGTCACAGGTGTGACTGAGCGCCGCAGTTGGCCATTGGCGCTTCACTTGGCCACTTCAGTGCTCAGTGTCGGTCACAGGACGCCTTTGGCCGGGTAGCTGGTCCCAGCGGTTGATCAGGTCATGGGACTCGGCGGACCGTACCGGTGCTGAGCCACTGCAACAGCGTTGCTGCGAGGTGTACGGCCGCCTGAGCCGCCTCCGGCGAGATTGGGGCACTGGTGAGCAATGCTCAGTACCTGTGGATCGAGGCTCGGGAGGCGCGCGAAGGGCGTACCTTCCCGAGTGATCGATTGATGGTCACCGAGTAGGCCGACGCTGCGAACGTCGGTCGGTGTCAGCGGTCACGTAATTCCCCACGATCTGCATGATCAACATCACGTAATTCCCCATCCCTGCGATCACGACTCCCCATGGGGACGGCGAATCCGTCGGTGTGCACTCGGCAGGCCATGACCGGCCTCTACGCTGATCCGATGCGCCAGCCCGCCGAAGACCCCTACTGGAACACCAACGTTGCCCGGCACCCGGGCATCCTCCGGTCTGTTCCCGAGGGGTGCGGCGGTGCTTTGGACGTTGGCTGCGGGGACGGGCTGCTGGCACGGAAGCTTGCCGGGCGGGCGAAACACGTCACCGGGATCGACAAGTCGCCGGCCATGATCGCCTGCGCACGTGAGTCCGCTGCCGGTCACCCGCAACTCACCTTCGTCGAGGGGGACTTCCTCACCGCAGAACTTCCCTGTGCGGAGTACGGCTTCGTCTGCTCGGTGACCACGATCCATCACATGGACTTCGAGGCGGCCCTCGTCCGCATGCGTGATCTGCTGCGGCCTGGTGGCACGCTGGTGGTGGTCGGTCTGGCTCGCGAGGCGAGCGTTGCGGAGTGGGCGGCGCTGATCGCGGCTGCCCCGATCGTGCGGATCATGAAGGTGCTGCGTCGCGCGCGCGGCCCGCAGGGCATGCCGGTCGCCGAGCCGCAGATGAGCTATGGGCAGGTGCGGGCTGCTGCCTCTTGCGGGCACCGCCGGCCTCTCGCTCGTCCACCGGATGCCTCCGTTCGCCGACCGTCCGCACAGACTACCCGGCCATCTCCTACTAGTTGTAGGAGGTATGCTCCGGGCTTCGAACCGCGAACTATCACAACTTGTAGAGTTCCGCCGCTCCCGCAGGGCCACGCCGTGGAGCGCTCAACCCGCTGGAGTGCTCCCAGCCCACCTGGGCCGCACCGTCCAGGAGGGCTATCACCGGCTGCCGGCTCGGGCCCCCTGGGCCTACCAGCGGATCTCCTCCAGCACCGAGCGCACCGGTGGCGCGGGCGCTGCTGCGCACGGCGCAGGACCCGGTACTGCACGCCCTACCCGCCGGGCACCGACACCGTCGTCTCCACCTCGCTGGAGGCATTCGCCTGCAGCGCGCCCGTCTCCAGTTACCGCTGCATACCCGGGCACGGGCTGACCAACGCCGCCGCCTTGAACGAGGCCGGTGCGGCCATCTGGATACGCGACCCGGCCGACCTCACGGCGGTGCGGGTCCACCTGATCGGTGGCCCGCTCGGACGCCGACAACGGGCAACGGGATTCGCCCTGTTCGCTCAGACCCCCGACGGCTGCCCGACGGCCGAGATTGCGCGCGGGCACCGGTCAGGAGCCCCCGACCGGGGTTTCCGTCCGGCTGCACAACGGCACCGAACGAAGCACCGACTCGCCGCCACGGCCGTCCTCGCGTCCGTCGTGTGCGCCAGCGCCGTCGCCACCGGGGTGGCGACGGCGTACGACAGTCCCGACCTCCATCCACGCCATCAGCCACCGGCGACGGGCACGACGGCGCGGGGCTCGGACTGCCACTCGCACGGCGCCTGGCACGCGCCGTCGGCGGCGAGGTGTCCCACGATCGCGGTCACACCTGCGGGGCACGCTTCCGGGTCGACCTGCCTGTCGGGTGCCCGGACTCAGTCGGCCCGCTGAGTGACCGGCTCCCGTCCCGTCGGCCGCGGTGCGGCGGTGCGGCGTTCCTGGACCTGCGCGTAGGCCACCAGACTGAGCAGGATGCCCAGGAGCACGGCCGAGGACCCTGCGGTGCCGAGGTCCAGGCCGCCCTTGGCGACCGGCTTGGTCAGGAAGTCACCCGCGGTGGCGCCCAGGGGGCGGGTGAGGACGAAGGCGATCCAGAACAGCAGCACGTTCGGCACCACCGGCACCTTCATCAGGGCGACGAGAACGGCGAGCGCCCCGCTCACGAGCAGAGCGCCGCCGGCGTAACCGAGCCCGGAGCTGTCGGAGAGGAAGTCACCCATGGAGGTGCCGAGGGTGTTGGAGACGAGGATCGCCGACCAGAACAGCGCCTCGCCGCGGAAGGTGACGATGTCGCGGATCTGGAAGGTCATCCCGGACATCTTCCAGACGGCGAAGATGACCAGCAGGATCGAGATGAGGATCGCCGCCCCGGTGGGATAGCCGAGGCCAAGACCCTGAGGCCCCCAGCCGAGCGAAGTGACGCCGCCGGAAAGGAACTTGGTGCTGGCGTCCCGGTTCATGAAGTCGGACATCGTGGTGCCGGCCATGCTGGTCGACAGGATCACGGTCCAGTAGAAGAACGGGTTGTAGCGGCTCGACCTCAGCTGGACGACCAGCGTCACCACGAAGAGCAGGAACAGGGCGATCGTGGTCAGGAAGTAGCCGAGTTTCAGGGTCTGGGCGAAGAGGTCCCCGGCCGTCTCGCCGAGAGTGGTCGCGGCGACCTTCATGATCCAGAACGCCAGAGTGACTTCGGGTAATTTCTTCATCACCGACTTGGTCGCGCTCGCGACGTCGAGATCAGTGAACATTTCCGGTTGCTGCACGGTGGGGGGCTCCGATTCGGTCGTACGACAGAACGCCCGCCCCGCGATGGGGGCGGGCACCCTGCGTCATGAGGCGACCCCGAAGAGTGATCGCCACAACCGATCTTGGCAGCGTCAGCCTGAACGCATCCTGAACGCCGGCCGCGCCCCTGCTCAGGCCGCGTGCCGGGCGGCGCGCTGTGACTGCGTCACGTCTTTGCGGGTCACCGACAGATACACGACCAGACCGAGGACGACCGTGAGGAACAGCGCACTGGTGACGACGGTTCCCATACCCAGGCCGCCGTCGCCGGTGGGCTGGGAGAGGTAGTCGCCGATGGACGCGCCGAGCGGTCGGGTGAGGATGTAGGCGATCCAGAAACTCCACACCGCGTCCAGGTCAAGGGCGAAGTGCGCGAGGGCGACCGCGGCGATGACCAGGGCGAACAGCAGCGCGGAGAGCCAGTGGCCGAGGACCACGCGCGCGGAGACCAGGTCGCCGGCCGCGGTGCCGAGTGCGAAGGTGAACAGGACGGCGAGCCAGTAGAAGGACTCCCGTCCGGTGGTGTCGATGTGGTGGATGGACAGCGTCCGCTCACACCGGTACCAGACCACGAAGACGATCCCGAGGACGACCGCGAAGACGGTCGTGCCGGTCTCCAGTGGTACGCCCAGGTTGACGGTGAGGCTGTCGCTGATCAGCGTGCCGACGACGCTGGTCAGGGCGACGGCGAGCCAATACACCCCCGCACGACAGGCGGCGGTACGGAACTGCACCACCAGGACGACCGCCAGCAGCGCGCTCATCAGCACCGACACACCGGTCAGGCCGAGACCGGCCTTCTCGTCGAGCAGGCCGGCCGCGGTCTCGCCGACCGTCGTGCACAGCACCTTGATGACCCAGAAGCAGACCGTGACTCGGGGCACCTTGTTCCAGTCCGGTCGGCGGTCGGAGGGCGAGACCTGGATGTCGGCCGCCGAGGGCGTGGGCGTCTGGGAAGTCCCGTATGTCATGAGGCCGGACCGTGCCACGGGATACCTGAACGCATCCTGACCGCCGTGCGTCATCGGCTGCCCCATCCGCCTCACCCGAGCACTATGAGTGACATGACGACTCGTGATCACGGCTCCTGCATAGCGGCGTTACGCCCCGTCCCCTCCGCCGCCCTTGAAGAAGGCCGCCTTGAACCGTCCAACTGCCTCCCCACCGTCTGCCGACCCGGTGACGATCTGGCTGCGCCGTCGGCTCGGCCGGGCCGTCGTGCTGTCCTACGTCGCCGCCCTCCTCCTGCCCGACCCAGGCCTGTGGCTGCGTCGCGACCACACCGTGCCGATCGGCGCCGTCACCGCCCTGCCCCTGAGCACCGCCCCGCTGCTGCTGTCCCTGGTGCTCTTCTCCGCCGGACTCCAAGTACCCGTCCGCGAACTGGGCCGTCTGCTCCGCAAGCCGACCGCCCTGGTGGCCGGGATGGTTCTCCATCTCGTGATCCCGCTCCTGGTCATCCCCGTCGTCGCGTTCGGACTGCACCGCACCCCGGACAGCGACGGCGGCAGCGGACTGATCACCTCGATGATCCTGATCGTGGCGATGCCGGTGGCCGCCGGAGCCACCGTCTGGACCGGCAAGGGCGACGGCGACCAACCCGCCATGGTGGGGCTCGTCCTCGCCTCCACACTCCTCAGCCCGCTCACCATCCCGCTGATCATCACCACCCTGGTGCCGCTCCTCGACGGCGGCTACGCGGACACACTGGCAACGACCGGCCATACGGCCCAGGGCGGCTTCGCTCTCGTCACCGTGGTCCTCCCCTGTGCGTTCGGCATCCTGTTCCGACTCGCGCTGCCGACGGCGTGGCTCAGCCGGGCTCTGCGCGTGATCGTGCCCGTGGCGCTGCTCGGATCGCTCGTCCTGACCTATGTCAACGCCAGTGGCGCCCTGGGCTCCTTCCTCGCGCATCCGCGCCCGCTGCTGTTCGGCGCGGCACTGGTCGTGGCGGCGCTCGTCTGCCTGCTGTCCTTCGTGCTGGGCCGGACCGCCGCTCGGCTCCTGCGCCTGGACGCCCCCGCCTCCTCCTCGCTGACCCTCGCCTGCGGGATGAACAACAGCAGCGCGAGCGCGGTCCTGATCACCACCACGCTGCCCGACAAACCACACCTGCTCCTGCCCGTGCTCGCCTACGGGCTGCTGCAGAAGACGGCCGCGAGCCGGGTCGTGCGGACAGGGGCTCGTCGGCACCCGCCCTGCCCTGCGTCACCGTGAACTGCGCTCAGTGCGCGACGCGGTAGAGGTGTTCGGGGCGGCCGGTGGCCCCGTAGCGAAGTTCGAGGCGGACCATGCCCTCCTTGACCAGGTAGGAGAGATAACGCTGAGCCGTGGCGCGGGAGACTCCGGTGCGTTCGGCGGCCTCCGCGGCCGACAGGGCGTCGGGCGCGCCGCGCAACGTCTGGTGCAGCAGGGCGAGCGTCGGCGCGGAGTGCCCCTTCGCGGGGACGCGGGGCACGGCCGGCGGCCGGGCGGCGCTGAACAGGGCGTCCACGTCGGCCTGGTCGGTCTCGGGGACCGTGCCCAGGGCGTCCATACGGTGCTGGAGCTCCCGGTAGGCGGTGAGCCGCTCGGCGAGGTCGGGCGCGCCGAAGGGCTTGACCAGGTATCCGACGGCGCCGAGCTTCATCGCGATCCGTACCGAGGTGATGTCCCGGTCGGCGGTGATCATGATGGCGTCGGGGCGGTCGCCGCCCTCGTCGCCGCTCAGCCGGCGCAGCACGTCCAGTCCGCTGCCGTCCGGCAGGAAGACGTCGAGCAGCAGCAGGTCGGGGTGGAGGTCGCGCACCGCGGCCAGCGCCTCGGCCACCGTCGCCGCCTGGCCGACCACCTCGAATTCCCGGACGCGGGTCACGTAGTCGCAGTGGATGCGGCTCACCCGGAAGTCGTCGTCCACCACCAGGGTCCGGATCACCAGCGATCGCCTCCCGCCACGCCGTCCAGTACCGGTGAAGCCGTCGTGAACAGGGCGCCCCGTGGGCCTGGCGCGGTGTCGGGCACCGGCAGCATCACGGTGAAGACGGCGCCGGGCCCTTCACTGACGGCGATCGTGCCGCCGTGCCGCTGCACCAGCCGGTGGACGAGCGCGAGGCCGAGGCCGCGCCGGGCGGTGCCGCGGTCGGGGCGGGTCGACCAGCCGTCCTCGAAGATGGACTCGGCGGTGTCCGGCGGGATGCCGGGGCCGGTGTCGGCCACCTCCACCCGCACTGCGTCGACGGCCTCGATCAGCGACAGTGCGACCTCGGCACCGCCCGAGGGCGCCGGTCCGGTCGCGGAGGCGTCGATCGCGTTGTCCAGCAGGTTGCCGATGATGGTCAGCAGCCGAGGCAGGTGCGGCGGGTCCTCGCCGAGGGCGGAGTCCTCGCTGAGCACGATCCGCACCCCGCGCTCTGCGGCCACCGTGGTCTTGGCGACGATCAGTCCCACGAGCAGCGGGTTGCCGATCCGTTCCCGTACGGACTCGGTCAGCGCCTGCTCGGCACCGGCCGTGTCGACGGCGAACTCGTAGGCGGCGTCGTGGTCGCCGATGTCCAGCAGCCCGGCCACCGTGTGCATACGGTTGGTGAACTCGTGCTGCTGGGCGCGCAGCGCGTCCGTCAGCCCGCGCACCGAGTCGAGCTCGCGCAGCAGACCGATGATCTCGGTGCGATCGCGCACGGTGACCACGGCGCCCAGTTCCCGTCCGTGCAAGGCGACCGGCATCCGGTTGACGACCAGGCAGTGGTCGTCGGTGAGCACGCTGATGTCGCCGCCCGCCAGGGTGCCGTCCAGGGCTCGGCGCAGCCGCCCGTCGGGCAGGACCTCCGCCAGCGTGCTGCCAAGCGCGGTGCCCAGTCCGAGCAGGTCGCGGGCCTCGTCGTTGACCAGCGTGATGCGGCCGTCCGGGTCGAAGGCGACGACTCCCTCACGGATTCCGTGCAGCATCGCCTCCCGGTCCTGCAGCAGCCCGGCGATCTCCTCCAGCTCCAGCCCGAACGTCGTCCGCTTGAGCCGTCTGGCCAGCAGGAACGCGGCCGTCGAGCCGAGCGCGACGGCGATGGCGCTGTACAGGCCGAAGGTGGGCAGCTCGCGCCACAGCTCACCCAGCACATAGTGCTCGGGGAGCCCCGCGGACACTTCGCCGACCAGCTTGCCGGTGGGCCCGTACAGCGGGGCCTTGCCGTTGGCGGAACGCCCCGTCGCGCCCTGGTCGGTGCCGACGTGCGTCCTGCCGTCCAGCACCACGATCCGGTCCCCCGTCGGTTCACCGACCAGCGCCGGGTCGGGGTGCGAGTGACGGATGCCGCGCAGGTCGAGCACGACCACGTACGACGCGCCCGAGGCCTTGCGGATCCGCTCGGCGACCGTCTGCACCACATCGCCGCCGCCCCCGTACTGCATGGCGTGGCGGATCTGCGGTTCCGCGGCCGTGGTCTCGGCGATGGCCAGGGCCCGCTTCTCGTAGGCACGGTCGATCTCGCCCCGCTGCGCGAAGGCGAACAGCACGAAGCCGATCAGCCCGGTCAGTGCCAGGATGGCCAGTTGGTTGGCCAGAATGCGCGCGGAGAGCCTCCCCTTCCCACCGCGGCCGATCGGGATACGGATGCGTGTCACGCGTGTCTCTGCCTGTCGTACGGGGCCCGGGCGCGGCCCCTGCGCCGTACCCGTGGTGGCGTGATTGTGCCCCCGTCACCGGCCTTCTGCCCACCCCCGGCCGGCTGAGCAGAACGAGCAAAAGCACGGCTAACACGGCTAACGCGAGATACGGATGAAACAGCGACGTAACACCCGCCGGCCTCTAGCGTCTGCCTTCCTCGACCTCCGAGGTCAGGAAGGAGACAGCCTCAGATGGCTTCACGAAACGATGTCGCGACGAGCCCCGGTGCCGGGACGACCGGCCGGGACAGCGCACGAGTCGAGATCTCAGGACTCACCAAACGGTTTCTGACTCCCGCGGGTGGAGTGTTCACGGCGCTGCAGGACGTCTCGTTCACTGTGGAGCCCGGCCAGTTCTGCGCGGTGGTGGGCCCGACCGGCTGCGGCAAGTCGACGACGCTGAGCATGGTGTCCGGGCTCGACCGGCCCAGCGAGGGCTCGGTCAAGGTCGGCGGCCATGAGGTGAACGGCGTCACCGACGGCGTCAGCTTCATGTTCCAGAGCGACGCGCTGCTGCCCTGGAAGACGGTCCTCGGCAACGTCCTGATGGGCCCGGTCTTCCGCAGGGTGCCCAAGCAGCAGGCCCAGGCCTCGGCCCGCGACTGGCTGCGCCGGGTGGGCCTGACGGGGTTCGAGGACCGCTATCCGCACCAGCTCTCCGGCGGTATGCGCAAGCGCGTGGCGATGGCAGCGGCGCTGATCAACGAACCCAAGATCCTGATCATGGACGAGCCGTTCGGCGCCCTGGACGTGCAGACCAAGGCGATCATGTCGACCGAACTGCTCGGTCTGTGGGAGCAGATCCGCCCGTCGGTCATCTTCATCACCCACGACCTCGACGAGGCAGTGGCGCTCGCCGACCGGGTCGTCGTCATGACGTCCAGCCCCGGCTCGGTCAAGGCGGTCTTCGACATCGACCTGCCCCGTCCGCGCGGCTCGGTCCAGGAGATCCGTTTCCAGCCGCGGTTCATCGAACTCCAGCACCAGATCTGGGACTCGCTGCGCGAGGAGGTGGAGCGCGCCTACGCACGCACCGCAGGAGGTACGGCATGAGCACGACGTCCACCGTCTCCACGGCCCCGGTCGAGGACGGCGCACCCGTCTCGGCCGCGGCCGCCGCCAGAAGCGCCGTCCGGCGGCGCACCGCTCTGGTGTGGGCGGGGCGCATCGGTCTCGCGACCTTCGTCCTCGGTGGCTGGCAGGCGTTCACCGCCTGGGGGATCGTCGACAAGTTCTTCTTCGGGCAGCCGTCCGGCATCGCCCAACGGCTCGTCGACCTCTTCCGGCACGGCACCGAGTTCGGGTCCTTCTACGCCAACATCTGGACCACCATCCAGGAGGCGCTCGCCGGCTTCGCCCTCGGAGCCGTCACCGGAGTGGTCGTCGGCGTCGCACTCGGCCAGAGCCGCTTCCTCGCCGACGTGCTCGGCCCTTACATCAAGATGGTCAACGCGATCCCGCGTATCGTCCTCGGCTCGATCTTCATCGTCGCGTTCGGCATCGGCGTGCTGCCGAAGATCCTGCTCGCCGCGGTGCTGGTGTTCTTCATCGTCTTCTTCAACGCCTTCCAGGGCGTCCGCGAGGTCGACCGCAACATCCTCGCCAACACCGAGGTCCTCGGCGCCTCGCAGCTGCAGATCATCCGGCACGTCACCGTGCCCTCCGCCCTCACGTGGATCATCGCCAGCCTGCACAGCGCCTTCGGTTTCGCCATCGTCGGCGCGCTGGTCGGCGAGGTGCTCGGCGCGCAGAGCGGCCTCGGCCTGGTCATCAAGACCGCGCAGAACAACTTCGACCCCAACGGCGTGTTCGCCACGATGCTCGTCATTTCGGTCATCGTGCTCGGCGCCGAGTGGCTGATCGGCAAGCTCGAGCACCGGCTGCTGTCCTGGCGCCCGCCGGCCCCGTCCGAGGCCGCCAACACCATCTGACACGTCGCCCCTTCCCCCCTCCTCCCCTCAACACCCTCAGCAAAGGAATGTGATCAGCCATGTCCAGACGACCCGCCGCCGTCGCCGCGTCCGTCCTCACCCTTGTCGCCCTCGGCGGAGTCAGCGCCTGTTCCGGCAACTCCTCTGCCTCGGCCGGCACTTCGGGCTCCACGCCGACTGTCAAGCTCATGGCCGGCGGACTCGACAAGCAGATCTACCTGCCGTACCAGCTCGCGCAGCAGCTGGGCTACTACAAGAAGTACGGCGTCAACGTCGAGCTGAGCACCGAGCAGGACGGCGGTGTCGGCGCCGAGGAGGCCATGGCCTCGGGACAGGTCGACATGGCGGGCGCCTGGTACAACCACACCATCGAGTTCCAGGCCAAGGGCAAGGCCGTCGAGGACGTCGTCCAGTTGTCCGGCGCGCCGGGCGAACGCGAGATGTGCACCAAGAAGTCGGGCGTCACCTCGGGCGCCGACTTCAAGGGCAAGACCCTCGGTGTCACCGACCTGGGGTCGGGCACCGACACCCTCACCCAGTTCCTGGCCGCCAAGAAGGGCGTCAAGACCAGCGAGTTCCACCGGATCGGAGTCGGCGCGGGCTCCACCGCCATCGCCGCGCTGCAGAACGGGAAGGTCGACTGCGTGATGACGACGCAGCCGACGGTCGCCGCGATCCAGAAGAAGGGCGTCGGTACCTCCGCCATCGACCTGGCCACCACGCGGGGTGCCACGGCGGCGCTGGGCGGTGCCTTTCCCGCGGCCAGTGTGCTCGCCCGCACCGACTGGGTGAACTCGCACAAGGACACCGTGCAGAAGGTCGTCGACGCGCTCGTGGCCACCATGCACTGGATCAACACCCACAGTGCGGCCGACATCGCGAACAAGCTGCCCGCGTCGTACGTGTCGAACCAGTTGGTGACCAAGGCCGACTACATCGCGGCCCTGACCGAGGACAAGGGTCAGTTCCTCCCCGACGGCCTCATGCCGGCCGGCGGTCCGAAGACCTCCCTGGCGACGGAGAAACTGGTCGGCAACGTGAAGGGGTCGGTGGACCTCGGCAAGACGTTCACCAACGACTTCGCCCTCCAGGCCGACAAGACCGAGGGCTTCAATACCACCACGATCCCGGCAGGCCCGAACGGCTGAACCCCCACCCGGCACGGGCCGCCCAGGTGACCTCCACCTGGGCGGCCCGTCCGTGTCGGGCCGGGGCTCACCTGATCGCTCAGCGGACCGGCAGTGCCGTGGTGTGCTCCTCGCGCACGGCCTGCAGGGAGCGGGGGTTCAGACCGAGCAGGCTCAGGATCGTCGGTGCGATCTGCTTGGTCTGCACGCTCGCGGAGTCGCGCACGCCGTCCGGAACCGAGGCACCCGACACCACCAGCGGAACGTCGAGGTCGTCAGCGTGGGCGCCTCCGTGCTCGGCGATCTTCTTGGTGCCGCCGGTGTAGACAACGCCGTACTGCGCGAGGCCGAAGATGTCCGGGACCCGGGCGTCGCCGGCTTCGACGTGGAAGTAGCGGGCCGCGGCCTTCCCTGCGTAGACCTTGCTGAGCCCGCCGCGCGTGAAGCCCTTGGGCGCGGCATTGATGTCGGTCCCGGTGCCGCTCTGCGCCAGCAGGTACCTCTTGGCGAACTCGGCGGCAGCCTGCGAGCGGTCGGTCAGCCAGAGCAGCATCGCGTCGTCGTCCACGGAGTGCGCGACCAGCTCGCCGGCGGCGGGATGGAGTTTCTTCCAGGCGGCGTTGAGGCCGTCCAGCAGCGGGCCGTCGTCGATCCGGGTGAGCGCGGTGGGGTCGGTGGGCGACTGACCGTGCTTGGCGGACAGGATGACCGTGGTGCTGCCGGCCAGGTGCTGCATGGCGATCTCAGCAGTCAGGGCACCGATTTGCGCGTTGACGAAGTCCAGGTTCTTCGCCAGCAGCGGTCCGGGCACGTTCTTGGCGGTGTAGCCGCCCTTGAGGCCGTCGGAGGCGGGCAGCTTCTGCGCGGTGGAGACCGACTGGAAGTTGAGGCCGAAGATCGCCGGGGTGCCGACCTTGTGGGTACGGCTGTGGTCGTAGCCGTCGATCTCGTTGAGGACGGCCTTCACCTTGTAGCCGTCGTACTGCTCGGTGGCCTTGTTGTCCTTGGTCCAGTCGACGCCGGCCTGGTAGCCGAGGGCATCGCTGTTGATCTCGGGCGTGAACAGGTCCTGGATGCCGGTGCCCGAGGGCCCGTTGAGGATTTCGTACGCCGCGTGCTTGTCCGACCACGCGGTGCGCAGGCCCGCGCTGCGGGCCACCTCGAAGACGGTGTTCACCTTGAGGTAGGAGTGCGGGTAGACCGGTTGGCAGGTCTTGGGGTCGACCGGCAGTTTGGAGGCGTTGATCAGGCTCGCCGGGTGGCCCGTCATCGACAGGATGCTGTCCGGCAGGCCGGTGAGTCCCTGACCAGCGTCGATGGAGGCCTGGTTCTTGTCCAGGTCCTCCGTGAGGTCCACCTCTACACCCGGCTTGACGGCCTTGCAGCTGGTGGTCCCGGCGGGCAGGAGCGCCGCGTTGTAGGTGTCGTCGTAGTAGACGCCGGTGGTGCCGGGGCCGCCGCCGGTGGCCTGGGCGACCATGCCGGGGAAGGAGTCGGACGGCGTGGTGGTCCTGGCGTGGGTGTACTCCACACCGCCGCCGACCAGCCGGGCCAGCGCGGAGTTCGGGTTCCGGGAGACGTACCAGGCCAGGTCCGACTGGTGCAGTCCGTCGACCGAGATCAGCAGGACGTGCCTGGCGGGGGCCTGATGGTGGGAGGCGGCGAACGCCGAGGGCTGGACGGCGGTCACGCCGGTCAGGACTCCGGCAGCAGCGAAAACGGCTGCGAGTCTGTCATGACTTCTGGACATTTGTGCATCTCCCGGCTCTTTGGGGCGCGTTGCGAGGGCCCGGCCCATCAGAGTCGCGCCTTGCGTACCGGAAACGGCGCATGTGTGAACGCACACGGAAGAAGCGGTCGTGTGTTCATCAAGCAGGTCTGCTTTTCTTCAAGACCGAAGGACGGCGACAGACCTGTCGAGCAGCCACGGCCCCCCTCACCCGGACGACTCCTGTGCCTCGTCCCGGTCGACGGGAATGAGCAGGGTGAAGGTGGCGGGGCGGGCACTGGCCAGGGAGATCCTGCCGCCGAGCGAGACGGCCAGGTCCCGGGCGAGAGCCAGGCCGATACCCGCTCCCGGTCCGCCCTCGGTGTGCCCCCGGTCGAACAGCCGGGCCGGCTCGCCCGCCACGGCACCCTCGTCGCTCACGTCGAAGGCCAGGGCGTCCTCCAGGTCCCGCACAGTGACCCGGACGGTGCCGCGCCCATGCACGCGGGCGTTGTCCAGCAGGATGCCGAGCACCTCCGACACGGGCGCGCCCGGGACCAGGACATCGGTCGGTGTGCCCCGTGCGGCGCGCTCCAGGCGTCTGCCGTCCCGGGCGAACAGTCCGTGCCAGCGTTCCTCGGCGTCCCGCAGCAGTTGCCCCACCGCGATCTTCCCGGCTGCGGAGGAGGACACCTTGCCCACGCCCGACAGACGCAGCACCTCCTCCACCGTGTAGTGCAGGCGGTGGGTGGTGGCCAGTGCTTCGGCCAGGACGGGTCGCAGCCCGGCGTCGTCGTCCTGGGCGAGGCCCGCCTCCAGGGCGAGTTGCAGACCGGTGAGCGGGGTGCGCAGCTGGTGGGAGGCGTTGGCGGTGAAGTCGCGTTCGTGGCGGAGGAGTTCGGAGAGGCTGTGCAGCATCTCGTTGTGGGTGCGGGCGACCTGGTCGATCTCAGCGATGCTGCTGGGGGCGGCACGGGCGTTCAGGTCGCCCTCGGTCACGGCCCGGCAGTGGCGGGAGAGGTCCTCCAACGGGGCTGCCAGCACCCGTGCCTGACGGCGGGCGACGACGACCGCGACGGCCAGCGCCAAAGCCGCCACCCCCAGCAGCACCACCCACGCGACGAGGACGCGGTCGCGCACGGAGGCCGCGGGGGACGAGGCCCGCACGACGCCGATCACCTTCTCGGCGTGGGAGACGGGCACGGTGACCACCAGGTCGCCGCCCGAGTGGCCTCGTACGGCCTCTCCGCCCAGGGCACGACGGACCGGGGCGTCGCCCGAGCGGGGCCCGCTGCCCGCCCGCAGCCGCGACTGCGGGTCGTACAGGCCGAGGCGCCCGCCCGCCGGGGGCCTCGGCAGTTCCGCCGGGTCACCGGCCGCGTAGTCCGGGCTCACCCGTACGGCCCCGGCCAGGGCGGACCGCTCGAGGGTGTCGCGCTGGCCGGCGTACAGGGATGCCCTGATGGCCAGGGCGAGCGGGACCGCGAGGAGGACGACGGCGACCAGAGCGGCGGTCAGGGCGACTCGCACCACGCGCTGTCTCATGGCCCCATCATGCGGGCCGTTCACCTGGACGGTCGTGCTGCGCCACACGCTTTTGCCGTCCTCTAACCCGTCGCGGGCGGGGCGTTAACCGGCCTCTCCCTAGCGTCGGTGCTGTGGATCGTCCGGTCCGAGGGCTCCCCCTGGAGGGCAGTGGTCATGGCAGCACGCACACGGACGTACGCGGTCGTCGGACTGGCCCTCGTGGCAGCGGTGACTGCGGGCTGTTCCGGGACGGGCTCGGGCTCGGGCTCCGGTTCGACGACGTCCCCGGCCGGTTCCTCCTCCGGAGGCGGCGGCGGGCAGAACAACGCGGCGCCCACCGAGTCCAACCCTCCCGGCGACATCCCCGACAACCAGGCCTTCGTCGCGTACCGGCCGAGCGGCGGTTCCTTCACCGGCTTCACGGTCAAGGTGCCCGAGGGCTGGGCCCGCACCGGCCAGGGCAGTACCACCGTGTTCACGGACAAGCTCAACTCCGTGAAGATCGCGGCGGTCTCCGCCAACAGCGCGCCGACGACCGGCTCGGTCACCGACAAGGTGATACCGCAACTGCGCTCCCAGGTACCGAAGTTCGCCGCTCCCAAGGTGTCGGAGGTAACGCGGCACTCCGGCCGCGTGGTCCTGCTGACCTACCAGGGCGATTCGGCGAAGGACCCGGTGACCGGCAAGGTCGTGCGGGACGCGTTCGAACGGTACGCCTTCTATCGCGCCGGGCACGAGGTCGACCTGACCCTGTCCGGCCCGGTCAAGGCCGACAACGTCGATCCCTGGCGCATCGTCAGCGACTCCTTCGCGTGGCGGTGAGCGCGGTGCCAGTCGACTCGTACGACTCCCGCGACTCGGCCGACGATGTGCTGACGGCCCGAGAGCTGTACCGCTTCTACCGGGCCGGCGAGGAGGAGACGCTCGCGCTGCGCGGGGTGTCCCTCACGGTGCGACGCGGTGAGACCGTCGCGGTGGTGGGACCTTCCGGGGCCGGAAAGTCGACTCTGCTGGCGTGCCTGGCCGGACTCGACGAACCCTCCGGCGGCGAGGTCCACGTGGGGGACATACGGATCAGCCACCGGCCGGAGACCGAGCGGGCCCGGCTGCGCGCCCGGCACATCGGCGTCCTGCTGCAGACCCGCAATCTGCTGCCCCACCTGAACGTGCGCGACAACGTCCGCCTGCCGCAGCAGACGCTGGGCCGCAGGGCCCCCGTCCCGGCCGAGACCCTGCTGGCGCAGGTGGGACTGGCCGGGCGGGCACGTGCCCTGCCCCGGCAGCTGTCCGGCGGCGAGCTGGCGCGGGCAGGGCTCGCCGTCGCCCTGGCCAACGCGCCCGCCGTCCTGCTCGCCGACGAACCGACCGGTGAACTGGACGGCGAGACCGAACAGTTGGTGCTCTCCCTGCTGCGGGAGCGGGCCGCGGAAGGCTGCGCGGTGCTGCTCGTCACGCACAGCGCGGAGGCGGTCCGGGTCGCGGACCGGGTGATCACCCTGACAGACGGCAGGGCCACCGGTGCCCCGCCGTCACATGACCGCGAGGAGGCACCCGATGTCGTCGGATGACGTGCTCGTCAGCTGCACGGACGCGGCCCTGACCTTCGGCCGGGGAGCCCAGGCGGTGGTGGCCGTGGCCGGCGCCGACCTGACGATCCGGGCCGGGGACCGGCTCGCGGTGGTCGGCCCCTCGGGATCGGGGAAGAGCTCGCTGCTCCATCTGATCGCCGGACTCGAACAGCCCACCCGCGGCACCGTCACCCGTGCCTCCTCCCTCGGGCCGTACGACATCGGCCTCGTCTTTCAGGGTGACAGCCTGATCCCCGCCCTGAACGTGGCCGAGAACACCGCCCTGCCCCTGGTCCTCACCGACCACGCGGAGGACGAGGCCAGGCGGACCGCGCTCGCCGCGCTCGCCCGGGTGGACGCCGCCGACCTCGCAGCACGGCTGCCCGAGGAGATCTCCGGCGGCCAGGCCCAACGGGTTGCCGCCGCCCGGGTGCTGGCCCAGGCGCCCCGCCTGATCCTCGCCGACGAACCCACCGGCCGCCTCGACCACGCCACCGGCGCCCGTGTCCTGGACACCCTGCTGACGGCCGCCGACCACACCGGCGCGGCCCTCGTCGTCACCACCCACGATCCGGCCGTCGCCGCGCGGCTCGCCGTCCGGCGCAGCATGCGCGACGGACGGCTGCTCGCGCCCGAGGAGGTGTCATGATCACCGCATGGGCTCGCGGGCTGGCCCTCCACCGCACCGGCCGGCTGCTGGCCGCCGTGGCAGGCGTCACGCTGGCGGTCGCCCTCGTCGCCGCGCTCGGCTCCTTCCTCACCGCGTCCAAGGCGACCATGACCCAGCGCGCCCTGCGCTCGGTCGCCGTGGACTGGCAGGTCCAGGTACAGCCCGGCGCCGACCCGAACGCCGTCCTGTCCCTCGTCCAGAAGACTCCCGGCACCCGCACCGCGCTGCCCGTCGGCTTCGCCCACACCAGCGGCTTCACCGCCCGTGTGCAGGGCAGCACCCAGACAACCGGCCCCGGTGTCGCCCTCGGGCTGCCCGACGGCTACCGTGCCCGCTTCCCGGACGCCGTCCGTACGCTGTCGGGCTCCTCCACCGGCGTCCTTCTGGCCCAGCAGACCGCCTCCAACCTGCACGCCGCCCCGGGCGACACCATCGGCATCCAGCTTCCCGGTGCCGGCCTGCGCCGGGTGAAGGTGGACGGCGTGGTCGACCTGCCCCAGGCCGACTCCCTCTTCCAGACCGTCGGCGCCCCCAGCCAGTCGCAGCCGACCGCGCCCCCGGACAACGTCATCCTGCTGCCCGCCGCCCGGTTCGCCTCCCTCACCCGCGGCGCCACGGCCGTCACCGCCCAGATCCACGTCGCCCGCGGCAACACCGGGCTGCCCTCCGACCCGGCCGCCGCGTTCTCCTCGGTCACCGGTGCCGCCCACAACCTGGAGGCCCGCTCGGCAGGCACCGCCCTGGTCGGCAACAACATCGGCGCCGCCCTCGACTCCGCCCGCCAGGACGCCCTGTACGCCCAGGTTCTCTTCCTCTTCCTCGGCGTGCCGGGCGCGGTCCTGGCGGCCGCGCTGACGGCGGCGGTCGCCTCGGCCGGCGGCGAACGGCGGCGCCAGGAACAGGGGCTGCTGCGACTGCGCGGGCTGCGCCCCCGGCAGATCACCGGTCTCGCGGGCCTGGAAGCCGCCCTCATCGGCCTCGCCGGGGGCCTCGCGGGGCTCGGTGTCGCCGCGCTCACCGGCCGTCTCGCGTTCGGTGCGGCCTCGTTCGGCGCGAGCGCGGGCTCGTGGACCGTCTGGTACGCGATCGCCTTCGTGCTGGGAGCCGCGGTGGCCGCCGCTGCCGTTCTGGTCCCCGCGCTGCGGGACCTGCGCACGGTCACTGTCGCCGACGCCCGCAAGCAGGAGGGCGTACGCCCCTCCCGGTCGCCCTGGTGGCTGCGGTACGGCTTGGACTTCGTGCTCCTGATCGGCTCGTGGCTGGTCTTCCGTGCCTCCTCCGGCAACCAGTACGCGCTGGTCCTCGCCCCCGAGGGCGTTCCCAGCATCTCCGTGTCGTACTGGGCCTTCCTCGGCCCCGCCCTGCTGTGGATCGGCGCGGCCCTGCTGCTGTGGCGCCTGACCCTGCTGGTCCTCGCACATGGCCGTCCCGTTCTGACCCGGCTGGCCCGCCCGCTGACCGCGACCTTGGCCGGGACCACCGCGGCCGTACTGACCCGGCGCCGGCGACCGCTCGCCCGCTCGGTGGTGCTGCTCGCTCTGGCTGTCTCCTTCGCCGTGTCCACCGCCGTCTTCAACGCCACGTACCACCAGCAGGCCGAGGTCGACGCCCGGCTCACCAACGGCGCCGACGTCACCGTCACCGAACCGCCCGGGGCACGGGTCCCACCCGCTTCCGGAGCGGCCTTGAAGATCTCGGGTGTCCGGCACGTCGAACCCCTTCAGCACCGCTTCGCCTATGTCGGCTCCGACCTCCAGGACCTTTACGGCGTCCGCCCGGACACCATCGCCAAGGCCACCTCGCTCCAGGACGCCTACTTCGCCGGCGGGACCGCCCGGCACCTGATGCAGCGCCTTGCCCAGTACCCGGACAACCTGCTGGTCAGCGTCGAGACCGCCAAGGATTTCCAGCTCTCCCCCGGCGACACCGTCAACCTGCGCGTCCAGGACGCCCGCACCAAAGCCCTGCACACGGTCCCCTTCCACTACGCGGGCATCGCCAAGGAGTTCCCCACCGCCCCCAAGGACAGCTTCTTCGTCGCCAACGCTTCCTATATTGCGAAGGCCACCGGCAGCGACGCGGTGGGCGCCTTCCTCCTAGACACCGGTGGCAGCCACCAGAAGCAGATCGCCGCGCAGCTGCGCGGGCAGCTAGGCACCGGTGCCACCGTCACGGACCTCGCCCAGACCCGCGGGACCGTCGGCACCAGCCTGACCTCGGTCGATCTGGCGGGCCTGACGCGCATCGAACTCGCCTTCGCCGTGCTGCTGGCCGCGGGCGCCGGTGGACTCGTCCTCGCCCTCGGGCTCGCCGAACGCCGCCGTACCTTCGCGATCGCCACGGTCCTCGGCGCGCGGGCACGTCACCTGCGCGGCATGGTCCTCACTGAGGCCCTGCTGCTGGCCGCCGGCGGTCTCGCCGGAGGCGCCCTGATCGGCTGGGCCCTGTCACAGATGCTGGTCAAGGTCCTGACCGGCGTCTTCGATCCGCCACCCGCCGGCCTCTCGGTCCCCGGCGCCTACCTCGCACTCACCGGCACCGCCGCCGTCGCCGCCATCGTCGCCGCGGCCCTCAACGGCATCCGCACCACCCGACGCCCCGCCGTGGAGGAGCTCCGCGACCTGTGAACACTCCCCGCACGCACGACGGGCCCGTCACCCCGTCCACTTCTAGGCTGTGGTCCATGCGCACGCCCGCCGCACCGGACCGCCATCGCCACCGTGTCCTCGTCGTCGAGGACGACGACACCATCGGCCGCCATCTGGATGCCGGCCTGCGCGGCCACGACTACGCGCCGACATGGTGCCGGACAGGGGCGGGCGGGCTGGCCGAGGCCGCGCGGGCACCGTACGACGTGCTGCTGCTGGACCTGGGGCTGCCCGACATGGACGGCCTGGACGTGGCCCGGGATCTGCGGGCCCGCCTCCCCGATCTGTTGATCGTCGTGCTGACCGCACGGACCGAGGACATCGACGTCATCGCCGGACTGGATGCCGGGGCCGACGACTATCTCGTCAAACCGTTCAGCATGACCGTGCTGCTCGCCCGGCTGCGAGCGCATCTGCGGCGGCAGGCAGTGGCTGCCCCGGCCCCGAAGCCGGTGCGGCTTGGCGATCTGGTCGTCGACGTCTCCGCCCGGCGATGCGCGCTGCACGGTGTTGAGATCCCCCTGCGGGCCAAGGAGTTCGACCTGCTCGCGGTGCTGGCCGAGCGGGTCGGCAAGGCGGTGTCGCGGGAGACATTGATGGCCGAGGTGTGGGACGAGAACTGGTTCGGACCGACCAAGACACTCGACGTGACAATGGCGGGCCTGCGACGCAGGCTGACCGAGGCAGTGCAGGCCGGGGGCGGACCTGTCCGCCTGCCGGAGATCACCACGCTGCGAGGGCACGGATACCGGCTGGAACGGCAGCCGGATCCGGTGGATTGAGAAGCGGCTGACGTGTCCGCGAGCAAGGACAGGTGGGGAACGTGACGTCGAGTGCGGCATCGCTCGTACCGGTCAACATCACCCTCGGTGTCCTGCTCGCCGCTCTGCTCCTGGCGGCGGCCGTGGTCGCGGGGCGGTTCCAGCTCGATCCGTACCCGTACAAGAGCCGGGCCAGGGAGATCCTCGTCGCCGGGCTGCGGGCCGCGGCCCAGCTCGCCGTCGTGTCAGTGGTCATCGCGTGGGCCGTCAAGTCCGTGGCAGGGCTGCTGGCGTTCCTTGCCGTCATGTTCTCGGTGGCGGTGCGTACGGCAGGACGGCGAATCACCGGCGACCACACCTGGTGGCTCACGGCCGCCCCGATCGCCGCCGGCGTGGTGCCGGTCGTCGCGGCACTGCTGCTGACGGGGCTCGTCCCGCTGCGAGGCATTGCACTGATCCCGATCACGGGCATCCTCATCGGCGGCGCACTCACCGTGACCGTCCTCGCCGGACGTCGTGCCCTGGACGAACTGACCCAGCGCCACGGGGAGGTGGAAGCCGCGATGGCCCTGGGCTTCCTGGACCGGGACGCACGGATGGAGATCGCCCGCCCTGCGGCATCGGAGGCACTGCTGCCGGGCCTCGACCAGACGCGGACGGTGGGGTTGGTCACCCTCCCCGGTGCTTTCGTCGGCATGCTGATGGCAGGGGCGAGTCCCGTGATGGCCGGGGCGGTGCAGTTGTTCGTCCTGATCGCGCTCATGGCAGTGCAGTCCGTCGCGGTCGCGGTGACGCTCGAACTCGTGGCCCGCCATCGCCTGCACCGCCCGCCGACCGGATCGCCACGCAGGGCGAGGCGGCCGATGAAACGGCTGCCACGTCGCTGACGCCGGGGACATGCAGGGCCGCTGGAGCGGACCGTGCAAGGGCGTTCCGCCGTCTCAGAGCACTGAACGGCGGGCAAGCACCCCCAGGACCAGCAGCCCCGGTGCCATCGGCAGCCATCCGGTGAGCAGGCGGTAGCCGATGACCGCCGAGATCGCCGTCTGCCCCGGCGCTCCGGCGGCCGTGAGCGCGAAGGCGAGCGCCGCGTCCAGCGACCCCAGGCCACCGGGCGTGGGAAGCAGGGCCGCAGCCCCGCTGGCAACGAGGTACGCCATCACGACATGGCTGGTGGGCAACGCGAGACCGAGCGCACGGACGACGGCCACGACCACTCCCGCGTGCAGCAACGCGAACGCGACCGACCCGCCCCACAGCGCGCAGGCCCGCCCTCCGGAGCGATGCACCTCCCGCACGTCGGTCACGGCCCGCCCCACCGCCCGCCTGATCCGACCGCTGGTCATCACCGCCGGCACGATGATTGCCGCCACTAACGGCACCAGGACCAGCACGTGGGGGATGCGTGCCGACAGCGGGACAGCGCCCGGTGATGCCACCAGCAGGACGACGCCCAGCACGCACCGGACGATCCCGCCGACAGCCGCCTTCACCGCCAGCGCGGTCGCCGAGCGCCTGGTGGACAGACCGCACCGCGTGAGGAACCGCAGGTTGACCAAGCTCGCCCCGGCTCCCGCGGGCAGGATGTGGTTGGCGGCGCAGGCCGCGAACTGAGCGGCCACCAGCCGTCCCTTCGGCAGCCGCTCGACGACCGCCCCCTGCTGCGCCACGGCGGCGCACACCCACGTGGCGAGAGTGGCGAAGCAGGCGAGCACGAGCCACTCCCCGTCGGCGGCGGCCAGTTGGTCGGTGCCGCTGTCGAGGGTGGCCCGGTGCGCCGCGAGCATGCCGCCGGCGGCGGCGAGCACCACGAGGGTGATGCCCAGCCGGACGTAGGGGCGCCTGCCCGCGGTCACGGTCACGCTGTCGGACACGGTCACCGCGGTCACCGCCCCTGCCGGACGACGGGAGCGACGTAGGCGTGGAGAACGCCGGCCCGCTTCATGGGCCAGGTGCGCGCGTAGGCGGGCGGACGGTCGCCGGGCTGGGTGAGGACGGCGAGGGAGGTCCGGTGGGCGGCCCGGGCCAGCGCGGCCGCGGTGGTGCTGGTGTCGTGGCCGTCGGTCTGTGCCGAGCCGCAACCGGTGTAGAAGGCGATGGGCACGGCCTCGTAACCGCTGAGCAGGCACGGTGGCCGCACGCCGAGCGTGTGGAGGGCTGAGGCGGTGCGGGACCAGTTCTCACGGTGGGCGGCGGAACTGCGCACGGTGTGTTCCAGGACGACGTACTGCACGGCCAGATGAGCCGCCAGACAGGCCGCGACGAGGCTCACGGCGACGATGCGTGCGCTCCCCCGGGTCGGGGCGCTGACCAGGTGCGCGAGGCCGTGGGCGACGGGGAGGGCGAGCAGGGCGTAGGCGGGCAGCAGGAAGCGGGGGGCCGCGTAGCCGATGAGGAACAGGTAGGGGACGGCGGCCGTGACCGCGCAGGCCAGCGGCAGCAGGACGGGCAGGGCGCGGCGGGCCCGGACGGCGGTGACCGCGCCGAGCGCGGCGAGGGCGGGCAGCGCGAACCACCACACGGTCACCACCGGGTTGGGGGCCGATCCGGTGCAGGGGCGGCAGAGGGTACGCCCGCCGAGACTGTGCAACTGGTCGACGACCGCCAGGTGCAGACCGAGACCGCCCTGGATGCGGGAGGCGTCGGAGAGGCGTTGCCCGAGGCCGCCGTAGCTCATGTATGCCTCGATCACCCACTCACCGGCGCCGGCCAGCAGACCTGCGGCCAGAACGGCGAGAAGGCGGGGGCGGCGCATTGCGAGGGCGAGGGCGAGCAGGGGAAGCATCACGTACACGGCGTCCATCGGGCGCATCCATGCCATCAGCGCCGCGCCCGCGAACACGCCCCACCAGGCTGCCCGGTCCCCTGCGTTCGCGCGGACCCGCAGGAAGGAGCCGACGCAGGCCAGGGCGCCGACGGCGACCCAGTAGTTGGGCATGGCCTGCGGGCCGTAGAACAAGGTCACCCAGAGGGAGGCGAACAGGGCACCCGCCAGCGCCAGGACGCGCGGCATGACGTGGGCTCGCCAGATACGCAGGGCGAAGTAGAGGCCCAGGCCGGAGAGGACCGCCAGGTAGACCCTGAGAAGAGCGGTGGAGTCGGACCACGACGCGATCGGCACGGCGAGCAGAGGGACGCCACGGGCGCGGGGCGCGCTGAAGAAAGCGGCGGGAACCTGGCCGCTGACCTGGCTGACGTAGACCGTCTCGTCCCAGCCGAGACCAAGATCCGGTCGTACGAGGACGATCTGGGCGAGCGTGAAAGCTCCCGCGACCGCCGCGAGCCAAGGTTCGCCCCACCGGCGCCGAGGCCGGGCCGTCCACGGCGGGAAGCCGGTGCGA
Organism: Streptomyces sp. NPDC005574; assembly: GCF_040605435.1. Taxonomy (NCBI): domain Bacteria; kingdom Bacillati; phylum Actinomycetota; class Actinomycetes; order Kitasatosporales; family Streptomycetaceae; genus Streptomyces; species Streptomyces sp. NPDC005574. Next base: position 13,892 of record NZ_JBEXCW010000074.1, on the reverse strand, counting down.
GAGGCACCGGTCAACGTGACGTTCGGGCCGTCGGCCATCCTGCACCTTTCGTCGTCACGCGCCCCGGAAAAATGATCTCCTACACGTCGTAGAAGGCCACTGCACCGTACGGCTCGTCGGTTAGAGACGGGTGAGAGGAGTCGTCTCCCTCCACCCCTGTCCACGGTGAGGGGACGGCGGCCCGCAGCCCACACGAGAGGGCCCGAACGGCGTAACGGCCCCATTCAGGTTGCGTTCATGCTCGGAGTGCGATCGTGCGGATCATGACCGCAGAACCTGTCCTCGACGAACGCCCCCTCACCCCCGCACGGCAACTGGCGAACAAGGTGCCGGAGGTGACCGTCTATTTCTGGATCATCAAGGTGCTGACCACCGGCATGGGCGAGACGGCGTCGGACCTCCTGGCCCGCAGGCTCGGCCCGATCCCGGCGGTGGCGCTCGGTGGCCTCGCCCTCGTGGCATCCCTGGCCGTGCAGTTCGCGCTCCGCCGGTACGTCGCCTGGGCCTACTGGACAGCCGTCGTCATGGTCAGCGTTTTCGGCACCATGGCCGCCGATGTCCTGCACGTCGGCCTCGGCGTGCCGTACGCCGTCTCGACCCCGGCGTTCCTCGTCGTCCTGGCCGCGGTCTTCGCCCTCTGGTACGCGAGCGAGCAGACCCTCTCCATCCACACGATCAGGACCCGGCGCCGCGAGGCGTTCTACTGGGCGGCCGTCCTGGCCACCTTCGCCCTCGGCACCGCCACGGGCGATCTCACCGCCACCGTCGGCTTCGGCTACCTGGGATCGGTCGCCCTATTCGCAGCCGCCATCTGCGTACCCGCCCTGGCCCACCGCTTCGGGGCCCTCGGCGCGGTGACCGCCTTCTGGGCCGCCTATGTCATCACCCGCCCCCTCGGAGCCTCCCTCGCCGACTGGATGGCCCTCCCCCACACCCGCGGCGGCCTCGCCCTCGGCCTGGCACCGGTCACCCTCGCCTGGACGGTGGCGATCATCGGATTCGTCGGCTACCTGGCCGTGTCACAGCGCGACAGGGGCGCGCACGCGGCGGGATGAGCTAAGAGGTTGCGCGGATAGGCGGCTGCTGGGACCGATGGACGCGAACAGGCACAGGTTCCACGATCATGGAGGCGTAACTCTCTGTGACCATCGAAGGGCTTGTGCCTGCGCTGCCATCATGGCGTTGGCGTTTGGACGACGAGGCTTTTCGGCCTCTGGGATCAAACCGCGCAGCATGCCGAAGAGCTGACCTTCGTCACGCCGCTGAGGCTGCTGCTTGCAGGGCAGCCGCCGCCCCGTGCGAGAGTGGGTCACCGTGCCCGAAGACCGCCGTGTCGACCTCCAGCTTGGCAAGCCGGTGCAGCGACTCGACGGCCCGGGCGCGGTCGGTGTTGAAGACACCCAGCATGGTCCGGCCGACGTTGGCGACTGCATCCCCGGCGAACAGCGCCCTCGACCCGGGCAAGTGGAGCGCGATCGACCCGTCCGTGTGCCCGGGCACCGCGACCACCACCGCCCCGCCGCCGAACTCCAGCACGTCGCCGTCCTCCACCTCCCGATCCACCCGGCACGGCGGGGCCGGCGGCAGCGGCGGAAGGGCCTCCCGGATCGCCACCTCAAATTCCTCCAGTACTGGCGGCGCCCCGGCCTCCTCGCCCCGGATCACCGGCGCCTCCAGCCGATGAGCCACCACCTCCGCACCGTGCCGGGCGGCGAGTTCGGCGGCCGAGCCCGTATGGTCCTCGTGCCAATGCGTCAGCACGATCCGCCGCAGCTCGCCGTCCAGAACTTCCTCGATCTTCGCCGCGCAGTCCACCGTCCCGGTGTCGATCAGGGTCAGCTCGCCGTCGTCCCGCCACAGATAGGCCGCCCCCACCGGGAAGCGGAGCATGCGCAGCCTCGGCAGTACCTCGATTACATCCATGCCCCCAGCCTGCACAGCTGCCCTGGCGGGCGTGTCTTCGTTCGCTGACGGCTCACCAGGTGTGCGCGTGATCACACGAGACAACGCGCTTGCTTCGCACGGCCGAGGTAGAACGCCCGGTGGTGATCCAGTCTCTGGCCCCACAAGATCCTGCGCACCGAGGGTTGGTCATGGGCGGCGGTGCGGGCGTTCGTCCCAGCGGTGGGCCGTCCATGCCTGGCGGATCAGGCTACGTACGGTGATGATGGCGTCGGCGAGGTCGAAGAAGGCGTCGATGACGGTGGCCCGGCGCTCGTAGCAGTGGGCGAGGCGGTGGAAGGCGTTCTGCCAGGCGTGGGTGCGCTCCACGTGCCACCTCTGGCTTGCCTGGATCGGCGCTTTCTCGCCTTTGTGTGCGATCCGGCCGTGCAGGCCGCGTTCGTCGAACAGTGTGCGAGTCTTGTTGGAGTCGTAGCCGGCGTCCAGGTGGACGGTGATGTCGTCGGGTAACGGTCCGAGGTCGTCCAGGCGGTCCAGGGTCGGAGAGAGCAGCGGGGAGTCGTGGCGGTTGGCTCCGGCCAGGACGCGGCCCAGCGGAATGCCGTAACCGTCCGTCATTCCGGAGCGTTTCAGGCCCTGTTTGCCGCGGTCGACCGAGGACCGCCCGGCGACCTCGCCGCCGCCGGGGGCTTTGGTGATCGAGCCGTCGACGGCGATCTGGTCGAGGACGAGGCCGACGATGCGGTCGTAGGAGTCCAGGGCGATCTGCTTGAGCCTGGCGAAGACGCCGAGCCACATCCACTCGTTGCGGCGGTTGCCGGATCGTGGTGGCCGAGCAGGTCGTGTCGGCGATCGCCTCGTAGGAGCAGCCGAAGCGCAGGAGTTGCAGCATCTTGTCGAAGACGATGCGGTCGCTGACGCGTGGGCGGTGGCAGCCCAGCGGATGGTCGGGGTGGTACTCCGGTCGTTCGGGCAGCAGGGCCGCGAATTGGCCCCAGAGCGGTTCGGTCAGCCATGATGGCAGCACAGGCACAGGTCTCCCCAGTGATCACAGAGCGTCGCAACTCCATGATCGCCAGGACCTGTGCCTGTCTTGCTGTCGGGACCAGCACCGCGCCTATCTGCGCGACCTCTAAGCCCGCGCAAGGTGTCGGCCCGGCGTGCTCTGCTGCGGGACACGGGGCGGTCAAAGCCATCGGCACCGGCTTCGACCGCCCCGACGGGCTTCGCTGAGAGGGGGTGGACGGTCAGCCCATGTCCGTCAGGAGGGCGCTCAGTTCCTTCTCCTGCTGCGCGGGCGGCATCGGCGGGTTCGAGTGGTCGATGCCGAAGGTCCCCAGCACCTTGTCCATCTGCGCGTCGATGGAGGTCCACCCGGTCTCGTCCAGCGGCTCCAGCGAGGCCTGGTCGGCATCCCACAGGTCACGCAGCGACTGTGCGGCCGCGTGCGCACCGTTCGCGTTCCCCGAGCGTGCGTCCTTGAGCGAGGTGGAGGCGAGAGCCTTCAGGGCGGCGACCTTGGCGGGCGGGAACTTCTTCACCGCCTCACCAGGGGCCATCTGGACCGCGGAGGTGTTGTCCTCCTCCGGTGCCGGGCCGGTGTGCGGCTGGCCGTGGGCCCAGATCAGCAGGCCTGCGGTGGCGACGGCAAGCAGCGCGAAGCCGGCCAGGCCGACGCGTTCCTTTCGCAGGTCGCCGGTGGCGTGGACGGCGTGGGCCGCGTCGTAGGTCTCGGTCACGTCCGAGCGCGTCACCGTGAGGTAGACCACGGTGGCCAGGATCAGGCCGAGGAAGATCAGACTGGTGGTGAAGGTGCCCAGCGCGAGGCCGGTCGGCTCGCCCGGCTGGGCGACCTTCGGGGAGGCGAGCCAGTCGCCGATGTTCGCGCCCAGCGGGCGGGTCAGGATGTAGGCGAACCAGAAGGACAGCACCGGGTTCGCGCCGAACTTCCACAGCAGCGTGATCGCGGCGATGAGGCCGAGCGGCAGCAGCACCGAGGCGCCCGGGCTCCAACCGGTGAGCTCGAGGGTCCAGTCGCCGGTCGCGGTGCCGAGCGCGAAGGTGACGAGAACGGCGAGCCAGTAGAACGACTCGCGCGGCAGCGTGGTGACCGAGTGGATCGACAGCGTCCGCTCGCGCAGCCACCACACGCCGAAGACCACCGCGAGCAGCACCGAGAAGACCGCGGAGCTGATCCACAGCGGCACGTTGAGCTGGTCGGTGAGGATGTCGGTGTACAGGGTTCCCGTGACGCTGACAACGACCACGGTCAGCCAGTAGGGGAACGGGACGTACCGCTTCAGCCGCAGCTGGACGGCCAGGACCACCACGAACACCCCGGTGAAGATCCAGGCCGTGTTCACCAGGCCGACGCCCAGCTTCATGTTGATCCAGTCGGCGAAGCTCTCACCCACAGTGGTGCACAGGATCTTGATCACCCAGAACCAGATGGTGACCTCGGGGACCTTGTTGAGCATGAGGCGCCCGCTGCGCGTGCGCGCTTCCGCTGTCGTTGTCATGCGGCCAGGTTCACGCGGGGAACCTGCAAGCAACCTGACTACGTGATCGCACGCACGGCCGGGAGCGTCACCTCGACATGCCCGCGGCCGTCCGCGATCGCACGGACCTCCACACCGGCCGAGGCGGCGATGCGCCGGACCACCGGCAGCCCCAGCCCATATCCGTCGCCGCCGGTCACACCCGCCTCGAAGACCCGCTCGACGTCCGCGGGATCGAACCCCGGGCCGTCGTCCAGGACATCGACCACGACGGCCGCACCCTGGTTGCGCGCGGTGATCCACACACGCGTCTGCGCATGCCGCAGGCCGTTCTCGAGCAGGGGAGACAGCAGCGACACGGCGACGTCGGGTGCCACGGCCACCTCGATCTTCGCGGGAAAGGCGACCTCGACCGCGCGATCGCCGATCGCCTGCCGCGCGGCGGAGCGCAGATCGCACCGGGTCCCCTGGTCCGTGCGGGCGCGTGCGGCGCGCAGGATCGTCGTGATCGCCGCGTCGAGGCGGTCGACCTCGCTCAGTACCGCCTCCGGCGGCACCGGGTCGCCGGACAGCTGAGCCAGCTGCGCCTCGCCCCGCAGGACCGTGAGCGGTGTCCGCAGTTCGTGGGCGATCTCGTCGGTGAGCCGGCGTTCGTCCGCCAACGCGTTGTCGACGCGCTCCAGGAGGCGGTCCAGGGTCTGTCCCAGTTCCCCGAACTCGTCGCGGGGGACGCCGAGGTCGAAGCGGCGCCCGGGTTCGTGATGGCCCCAGTCGTCGGCGAGGGCGGCCATTTCGTGCACGACCCGCAGCGCGCGGTGCACCACGAGATGCGCGACACCGCCGGCGAGGACGATCGTGAGGCCGCCCAGGATCAGCGACAAGGTCAGACTGCGCTGCTCGGACGTCTCATAAGGCGTGAGGTCCACCCGGACGACCACCATCACGTGGTGGCCGTCGACGGGGACCTGCCGCGCGTACAGGAGGGAGTCACCGACGGTCGCGGTCTGCGAGCGCCCCGAGTCCACCAGCTCCTCGACCCGCCCGACCATGCTCGCCGGTACGTTACCGTCGACCAGGCGGCCGTCGGCATACACCCAGGCGACCTCGTCCAGCGCCTCGCTGCCGTTCTCCGTGAGTACGACGCGGCCGCCCTTGGCGGTGACGTTCGCCGCGACCGCCTCGGCGCGCGTACGGGCCAGATCGTGCGCGTCGGCGTCCGTCACCCTGCTCAGCAGCACGTGCGAGACGACGACCAGGATGGCGACCACGGCGGTGGCGATCAGGACGGTGAGCGCGACGACGCTTCTGCGGAATCCCGTCACTGCCATCGGTAACCCACACCGCGGACCGTCGCCAGACGCCCGGCCACGCCCAGCGGACCGAGCTTCGTCCGCAGCCGGCGCACATAGGAATCGAGGGTGTTGTCGCTGACGTGCGCCCCGTGCGGCCAGCCGGCGGCGACGAGGGCATGGCGGCGCACCGCGTCGCCATGCGAGGCGATCAGGCGGCCCAGCAGACGGAACTCGGTCGGGGTCAGGCTCATGCTCGCCGCATCGTAGGTCACCATGTGCTTCGCCGGATCGAGGACGACCTCGTGCGATGCGGGCGCCACGGTGGCCCGGCGCAGCAGCGCCCGGACGCGGACCAGCAGTTCCGGGATGTCGAAAGGTTTGGTCATGTAGTCGTCGGCACCCGCCTCGAAGCCGCCCACCTTGTGATGCAGACCGTCCAGGGCGGTGAGCATCAGCACCGGCACGTCGACGCCGCGAGCCCTCAGGGCCAGGCAGACATCGCGGCCGTCGGCGTCCGGCAGCCCGAGGTCCAGGACGACCAGCTGGGGCGCCGGTGCGAGCTGCCGCAGCAGACTGTCTGCCGTGGCGGCGACGGAAACGGTGTGACCGTCGTGCTCCAGGGCACGCCTGAGGATGCCGCGGACCGCCGCGTCGTCTTCGCACACCAGGATGAAAGCCACGTGCCGACCCTAGATTCTCGCATCTCAATACTCCATCCTCCCCGGCCGGGTACACACCGGGGCCCGGCCGGCCGAGGCCAGCTCGACTGCACAGTCCCCCAGGTCGCCGACGATCTGGCGCACGCCGCGTCCGTCGGCGTCAGCCGCAAACTCACGGTGGTCAGGGACAGATTCCGGGTCACCGTCGTCGGTCACTGGCTGGTCGGCCTGCTCACCGGCCGCGCCGCCACCGTTGTCCTCCTGCTGCGCCGCTTCAACCGGGGTGTGGGCCGCCCGAACGCCGAAGCCGCCCCGCCACCAGGTGAAGGGCGCCGCTCATGCTTGCAGCAGGGTGCGCCCGAGCCAGTCGGAGGAGTTGCGGGCACCGGGCAGGGCATAGAAGTAGCCGCCGCCGGTGGGGGAGATGTAGTCGACGAGGGGTTCGTCGATCAGGCGGGTCTGGGTGGCTTCGAACTGCCGTTTGACGTCCTGCTGGTAGCAGCAGAAGACCAGCCCCATGTCGAGGTTGCCTACGTTGTCGACTCCGCGGTCGTAGTTGTAACCGCGGCGCAGGATGCGGGAGGTGTCGGTGGCGGCGGTGCGCGGGTTGGCCAGCCGGATGTGGGCGTCCAGCGGGATCGCGTTGCCCTTGGGGTCCTTGGCGTACTGGGGGATGTCGGTCTCCTCGGCGCCGTCCAGCGGGGCGCCGGTGTCCTTGCGGCGGCCGAACATCAGCTCCTGCTCGCTGAGCGACACCCGGTCCCAGAACTCCACCAGCATCCGGATGATGCGGATCACCTGGTAGCTGCCGCCCCTCGCCCAGGCGGGCTCGCCCTGGCCGTCGCCGACCCAGATCACGCGGCTGGTCTCACGGGTGGAGGTGACGACCGGGTTGGCGATGCCGTCCTTGAAGCCGAGCAGGTTGCGCGGGGCGCCGGTCGGACGCGGGGTGTTCTGGAACCCGTCGATGCGCCACTTGATCTGCATGGCGCCGCGGGTGTGCTTGGCGATGTCGCGCAGCGCGTGCAGCACGGTGTCCTGGCGGTTGCCGCAGATCTGCAGGGAGAGGTCGCGTGGCACTCGGCGGAGTCGAGGTTGTCGTTGGGGAAGGTCCTCATCGGCGTGAGGTGGGCCGGCTTGGCCTTGGCTAGGCCGTAGCGTTCGTCGAAGAGGGAGGCGCCGACGCCGACGGTGACGGTGAGCGCGTCGGCGGGGACGGTCGGGCCGAGGATGCCGTTGTCGGAGGGCGGGGGCGCCGACGCCCAGGTCGGCGGGGGTACCGCCCGCGGTGAGGAAACGCGCCCGCTCCGTGATCGTCCTGAACAGGCCGGCCAGTTCCGCGCGGGACGGCGCGATGACGTCGAAGGAGACGAATGTGGCCGCCGTCGGAGTGGGGGTGAGGATGCCCGCCTGGTGGGCGCCGTGAAAGGGCACCTTGGCCGCGTTCGTGGTGTCCGCGGCCTGCGCCCGGGGCGCGTCGGCCTGGCTGAGGGCGAATCCTCCGCCCGCCAGGACCGCGCCGGCGGCTCCGGCGCCGAGCGCCGACCTCACGAAGGCGCGGCGGCCGTGACCGGCGGGGCAGCCGCCCGGCGGGGCGGGCGTTTCGGCGGACGGCATCGGGTGGTTCCCTTCCATGGATGCGGACGCTGGTACGGGGTGCTCGGCGGTCATCAGGCGGCCTTCCTGATCTCCAGGAGGGCCGGGACGGGCGACAGGTCCTCGAGAAGGTGTCCGGTGGCTCCGTTGATCCGGGCTCGGGTAGTGGCGTCCAGGTGGTCCACGGGGGTCCAGGCGGTGCCGTGCCGCGCGACGTCGAGGAGCGTCTGCAGACGGGCGATGTCCGCGTCGACGGTCGGCAGCAGCTCGGGTGCGCGAGTGGTCAGCAGCGGCCTGAGTACGGTGAGCAGCTCGCGGGTGCCGGCTGACGGTCTCCAGGACGCGCACACGGGGACCGCTGGTATCGACGGTCGTGGCGACGGCAGCCGCACGGCTCAACAGCTCGTCGTCCGCCTGGTGCTGCAAATGCCGGTCCATCACGGTGTTGAACACGACGGTGAGGACGGTCATCAGGAGCGCGGCGGTGGTCAGCGCCACGAGCGAGAGCCGGCCACGCAGCGTGTGAGGAGCCAGGCCACGCAGGAGACGGTTCATGACAGCCGGTGCCCGATCCCGCGTGACGTCTGGAGGCTCAGGCCGCTGCCCGCCTCGCGCAGCTTGCGCCGAAGGCGGCTGAGGTACTGGTCCAACGTGTTGTCGCTGACCTGTGCGCCGTCCGGCCATGCCGCCCTGACCAGGTCCCGGCGGCGGACGATGCCGCCGCCCGCGGCCACGAGCGTGGCCAGCAGACGGAACTCCGTCGGGGACAGGTCGACGTCGACTTCGCCGACCCTCGTGCTGTGCCTGGTCGCGTCAAGGACCAGGTCTTTTGCCGTGGCGACGACCGAGGGCGTGGCGCGCTTGAGTGTGGCACGCAGCCGGGCGACGAGTTCGGCGAGATGGAACGGCTTGGGCAGGTAGTCGTCGGCCCCGGCGGAGAACCCGGCCAGCCGGTCGGTGAGGTGCTGACGGGCCGTCAGGAAGATGATCGGGGCGACGAACCCGTTGGCGCGCATCGCCTGGCACACGTCCAGGACGACTGCGGCGATGCCGTCTGTGGCCAGCCGAAGAGCGGTGGCGCCGTCAGCGGCGAGCACTGGCTCGAAGTCCTCGTCGGCCAGGCCGCGGCGCAGCACGTCACGAAGGGCGTGATCGTCCTCGACGACCAGAATCTTGTGGCGCATGGTCCTCCGTCGGATCTTCGGCCGTATGGGTCGTGCCTGAGACGAATGATGTGGGCAGCCACCGGGCCACCACCCACAAGCACATTCCGAGCCACCCGGTGGCGAACAGCCAGCCACCGACGACGTCTGCGGGCCAGTGCACCCCGAGGTAGACGCGGGTCAGCCCGACCGACGCGCCCCAGCCGCCGGTGATCAGGACGAGGGGAACCCTGCCGCGCGGCCCTCGCACACAGACGGCGATGACGAGCAGTCCCGCGGCGAGGGCCGCCGTGGTGGCGTGACCGGAGGGGAACGCCCATCCGGAGGCATGCGTGTCCCACTCCGTCCGGGACGGCCGGGACCTGGCGACGAGTTCCATCACCCCGTACCGAAGGGCCTGGCCCACGGCCAGGCAGACCAGACAGAGCGCGACGGCGAGCGCGCGCTGCCTGAGGGCGCGCCCCGCGATGATTCCGGCCAGCACCGCCAGCGCGTAGGGGACGACACCCGTCCCGGTGGCGGTCACTCCGCGGGCGAACGCCACCGCCGCGGCCGGCCGGTGGCCGACGGACCACGACAGGAGGTCGGCGTCCGCGAACAGCGGTATGCCGTCGTGACCCACCACGACCATGGTCAGTACACCGAACGCCGTCCACGCACCGAGGCTGCAACTGCCGGCCAGGTCGGCGACGTCGCCGCGCTTCACGACACCACCAGCAGCGGCCGCAGGCGGGTGGCGGTGAGCCGCAGGGCCGCGGCCTCCGCACGCCCTCGCAGGGCGGACATGACCAGTAGCGCGACCAGGGCGCCCACCACGACCCCTGCCAGCACGTCGTGGGGATAGTGCACGCCGACCCAGACCCGAGAGGCGGCCATCGCGCAGGCGGCCACCACCGCGACCGCGCCGAGCCGGCGGGAGACGAACAGCACGGCGACGGCGGCCGCGGCGGCGATCGCCGCATGGTTGCTGGGGAAGGACCAGTCGCCGGGCGCCGGACACGCCTCCAGCGGGGTCACGTGCAGGCTCTGGCAGGGCCGGTCCTCGCGCACCAGCAGCTTCAGGGCCGCGTCCACCCCGTACGCCACGACGACGACCAGGGGCACGGCAAGCGCCGTCACCGACGCCGTGGCGCCCACCCGCCGGGCCCGCCACCAGCCGACGCCCATGAGGACCGCGAACAGGGCGAGCCCGTACGTCGACCACGCCGACACCGTGTCGTCCAGCCACGCGGGAGCGTGCCGGGCGAGGTCCACCACGTCGGTGTAGGCCGAGCCGTCGACCGCCGAGCCATTGCGAGCGAGGATCATCCGCGGGCCTCCTTGGCCTTCGCCGCACGGCGCGAGCGGTACACCTCGGAGGCAACCGGAATCAGCGACACGGCGACGATCACCGCGACGATCGGCAGCAGATAGCGGTCCACGTTCGGCACGGAGGAGCCCAGCGCGTATCCGGCCAGGGTGAGGCCCAGGCTCCACAGCAGCCCGCCGGTCACCTGCCACACGGTGAACGTGCGCACCGGCACCCCCAGGGCGCCCGCCATCGGGTTCAGCACCGTACGCACCACGGGAACGAACCGGGCCAGCACGATCGCCTTCGCATACCCGTACCGCTCGAGCAACTCTTCCGCGCGTTTCGCGCCCTCCCGCAGGCGGGCCGAGCGGCTGCGGGCGAGCAGGGCGCCGCCCGCTCTTCGGCCCAGGAGATAGCCGCATTGTGAGCCCGCGAGCGCGCCCACCGCCGCGGCGATCAGTAGCGGGGCGAGCGACAGTTTCAGGCCGCGGTCGTCGGCGCCGGTGCACAGCAGACCGGCCGTGAACAGCAGTGAGTCGCCCGGCAGGAAGAAACCGATCAGCAGGCCGGTCTCGGCGAACAGCACGACACCCACGCCCAGCACACCGAACGCGGCCAGCAGTGACCGGGCATCCAACACATTGACGGCGAGCTGCGACGAGAGGTGCATGGCTGTCGTCATCGTCGGGAGACCCTTCATCGCGTTCTGGACCGTCGGATGCGGCAGAACGGCGGCGTCCGACAACTGACTACAATCATGTAGACGGTCTACTGCACTGTAGACGATGACGGAATAAGGAACGTTCCCATGGCCGATGCCGATGCGAGGGACGAGAGGCGGCCGGCCGGCGAGCTCGAAGCCGCCGTCATGGCGGCGCTGTGGGCGGCCGGGGCCCCGCTCACGCCAGGACGAGTGCAGACCGAACTCGGCTCCGGTCTGGCCCGGACGACGGTGGCGACGATACTGACACGTCTGCACGAGAAGGGCGTCCTCAGCCGCGAGCGGGAGGGGCGCGGCTACGCCTACTTCCCCGTCCAGGACGCTCCCGGACTGACCGCCCGCCGCATGCACACCGAGCTCGACCGGGACACAGACCGGGAGACGGTCCTGGCCCGCTTCGTCGCCCAGCTCGACCCCGGCGACGAACAGCTCCTGCGGCGGCTCTTGGAGGGGGACGAGTGATGACCGCCCTGCTCCTCGTATCGCTGATCCTGCCCTTCCTCGCACCCACACTGGCCCGCCGGACCCTCCACCGTCTCGTCCCCGCCACCGTGCCGTGGGTCCTCACCGTCTCGACCCTGGCACTGGCAGGAACCTGCGTCGCCGCAACCCCCGCGGCACCCGCGCGCCGCGACGCGTTCCTCATGGTGGTCTGTGCGGTTCTGTCCGTCGCCGCCGGAACCGCCGGTGTCGTCGACGTCCACCGCGGGGTCGAGATCGCCCAGGGCGAGAACGGCCCGTGACCACTTCGCCTCCTGCGGCCGACCGCGCTGTGCTCACCCCCCCACCCGCCGCCTGGCCACTCTCAGGCGAGTGCCGGTTCGAATAGTTGCAGCAGGTCGCCGGTGGCGGCGTGCGCTACCGCCGGCATGTGCTGCGCCGGTACTCGCTGACCTGGGAGAAACCCGCCCGCTGACCCCGACAGTGACGGCGGTTTTCCCCATCTTGGGCGGTTTGAACGTCATGTGATTCTATATGGCGGTTCCTCCTGATTGGCCATGGGTAGCGCGGAGTCCGGGACCGAGGGACCTGGTCGCCGCGGAGCTGTCCGCGTTCCTCGCCCCGCGCTTCGGCAGGCCGATGGGCAGCCCGGATGGCAAGGAGAACGTTCGTCGTGGTCGACATCACCGAGATCTACGTCCACTGGTACGCGGGCCGCTCGAAGAGCGCACTGGCCGCGTCGCTGGGATTGGACCGCAAGACGGTCAGGAAGTACCTGGCCCCGGCGGAGGCATCCGGGATCATCCCGGGCGGCCCGCCGATGAGCGAGGCCGACTGGGCCGGGCTGATCGAGGGCTGGTTCCCCGGGCCTCGTCGACCGGAGACTGCGGCAGGTCACCTGGTCCGACATCGACGAACACCGCGACTACATCAAGGAGTTGTTGGGAACGGTGACGGTCTCCACGATCCACCAGCGGCTGAGGGACGAGCACAAACTGAAGGTGTCGGTCTCCTCGTTCCGCCGCTGGGTGCACGCCACACTGCCCGACGAGGTGAGCCGCTCGCAGGTCACCGTCCTGCGCGACGAGATCGAGCCGGGCGAGGAGGCCCAGATCGACTACGGCTTCCTGGGCCAGTGGACCAACCCCCGCACCGGCAAACGGCACCGCGTCTGGGCGTTCGTGATGGTGCTGCCCTGGTACGGCCCGACGTGCTCATCCTCGACGACTTCGCCATGCGCCAGCTCTCCGCGGCCCACGCCGACGACCTCTACGAACTGGTCAGCGAGCGGCAGGGACGGTCTCTGATCATCACCAGCAACAGGGCGCCCAGCGACTGGTATCCCCTCTTCCCCAACCCTGTCGTCGCCGAGTCACTCCTCGACCGACTGATCAACGCCAGCCACCAGGTCATCGTGAACGGCCCCAGCTACCGGCCCAACAAGCGGCCGAAGGGCCCCACCGACCCGACCGACCCGAAGCGATAGCCGACCGCCAAGCCCTGCGGGCCGGCCCGTCCCGGCCCGCGGTGACATGATCCTCTCCGGCTTATGCACGAACCGGAGAGAGGATCATGCTGCACCTGCTGTCACTGCACTACACGGCACCGGAACAGGCTACGGAGCCCTTCGTCCCCGGCCACGTCGCCTACCTGGAACGACACCACCAGGACGGCACTTTCCTGGTCTCCGGCCAGACCGTCCCCACGTCGATCGGCGGAGTGATCATCGCCCACGGCGTCGACCGCTCCACGATCGAGCAGATCACCTCGCAGGACCCCTTCGTCGTCAACAACGTCGCGGAGTACACCATCACCACGATCACTCCCGGACGGGTGCACCCTGCCTTGAGCTCAGTGCTGACCCCGGGCTGTTGACGATCGCCGGTCCTCGCCACTCGGCCCCCTCCCGTCCTCGATGAACAGTGCACCCCGGACGGGAGGGTGGGGAATTACGTGACCACGCCCCTGGGGAATTACGCCGTCGTCGACAGTGCGTCGGCATGTGCTCGCGGACCCATGCGTCGAGGTTCTGCCCGGCGGTTGTGGGCTCGTACGCGGCCTCGTGCAGGCGCCGGCCGCGGACGGCAGCGCCGGGCGGAGCAGGGTAGAGCGGCTCCTGTAGGGCGAGCTGCCACTCCGCCACCGCCTCCTTGTACCGCTCGTGGGCGGACTGCTTCTTCATTACGCAGGTCCACTCCCAGCAGGGCCACCGACCGCACCGCACCCGTTCACCAAGGCGTCCGGGGCTGAGGCGGTGGTAGCGCAGCGCCCCCTTCAGCTCGACCAGAGCGGCCCCGGGCGGGACGGCCTGGACCACCGGGGAGACATC
>NZ_JBEXCW010000073.1:0-42872 GCF_040605435.1 Streptomyces sp. NPDC005574 | reverse complement strand
TGAGGGTCACCGGCACGGCGAACTCGCCGCCGGGGGCGCCTGCGCCGCGGCCTCCGCGACCGCCCCGGCCGCCGCCGTTCGACGAGCCGGAGGCGCCCTGGCGCCCGGCCGGCTGGGCGCGGAAGCGGCCTCGCCGGGAGGAGCCGGTCCCGCCCTGGTCCGCGCGCGAGCGGGAGGCGGAGGGGTTGTTGTTCGTGCGAGCTGCGCGGTTCATGGGGAACCTTCCTCGATGCGGCACGTATCGAGGAATTCCTTCGAGCGCTGACGAGCCGCATCAGGATTCACAAGACTGAGCCGAAGTAAAAAAAATGAAGCCGGTCCGTGGGCCGTGGACCGGTGCGCCCGGTCGGGAAGGCCGCACGCCGTGCCGCGAAGAACGCGGTGCGGTGTCCTGGCGCCGGTGCCGGGCGGTTTTTCGTTACGTCCGCGAAACCCCGCCGGGACCCGTGGGTCTCGTTCGGCGGGAGGCGGAAAAGGCAATGCGCTGGGGCCCGCACCCAAGAGTGCGGGCCCCAGCCACGTAGTACGCGTCAGCGTCAGGCGGGAACGATGTTCTCGGCCTGCGGGCCCTTCTGGCCCTGCGTGACGTCGAAGTTCACCTTCTGGCCCTCCTGAAGCTCGCGGAAGCCGGAGGCGGCGATGTTCGAGTAGTGGGCGAACACGTCAGCGCCGCCGCCGTCCTGCTCGATGAAGCCGAAGCCCTTTTCCGCGTTGAACCACTTCACGGTGCCAGATGCCATATTGAATCTCCCTTGGGGCTGTACCCGGAGTCCGCACCTTGCAGACCCGGAGTCGCAGTGGCGATGTACCCCGCCCGAAGCTTTTAAAGCTCCGGGAAACGAAAAGAGTGCTCGTCGACGGAAGGTCGGAAGAGCACTCAAAGTCTCTGGTAACCAAAACTGCAACTGTTATTACGCTATCACACGCCGGGGCGCGGGGCTCAAGGGGCCGGTGGCCCCTGCGCAATTCCGCGTGTCCTCCGTCCGTATTTCTGCAGCAGCGGGAGCAGATATCCGGCTCCGCGCGCCACACAAGATCGGCGGGCGGTCAGTGACGGCTGTCCTTCGTCCGACGCATCTGCTCGTTCAGGCGCAGCGCTTCCTCGAGCTGGTCCTCCAGGATGATGATGCGGCAGGCGGCCTCGACCGGGGTGCCCTGGTCGACGAGCTCGCGGGCGCGCGCCGCGATGCGCAGCTGGTACCGGGAGTAGCGGCGGTGGCCGCCCTCCGAGCGCAGCGGGGTGATGAGTTTGGCTTCGCCGATGGCACGCAGGAACGCGGGGGTCGTGCCGAGGATGGCGGCGGCTCGCCCCATGGTGTAAGCGGGGTAGTCGTCGTCGTCGAGGCTGTCCACGGCGGTGGAGTCAGCGGGCATAGCACCTTCGTTTCAGAGACGCATCGAGGGGCCCGGGTGCGTTCGGCACCCGGGCCCCGAGGGGTTCAACACCATCTACCGGCTGTTTGTCGCGCCGGCTCTGCGGTTCCGCACGGACGCCCGGAAGAGGCGGGGGTGCGGGGATCGTGAATGCTTGACCGGGGACCACCTTCCATTCTGGGGCCTGCGGCACCCGGGCCGGTCGTGCCCTGCCCGGGCGATCCTGATGGCGTTCGCTCCTTACGTTGCCTCGGACAAGCTGTCGTACTGCTCGCGGCCTTCAGGGGCCGGTACTGCTGGGCCTGCCGCGAGGCAGTTACGTGTCTGCCTCGCTCACTCGATATCTCGGTTACGGGAGAAACTCTACGACCCTCGACTCCGCAATGTCTACTGTTGCCGCGACAGATTTTTGGTGTCTGTGGGCGAAGGAACCCTCGGCGCAGGGTGACGACCGCCACGAACCCTGTGTGCGGGGGGAGTTGACCGGTCGAGTCGGGCCCCGGGCAAGGGCGCCCGAGCCGTCGCCGCGTAGGCCGGGAGTGTCGCGACCTCGTCCGCCGGGCCGGTGGTGAGGGAGGCGTGGACGAGCCGGCCCGGGAGCGGACTCGACGGCGCCGGTCCGCGGGCCGAGGACGCCGGCCGTACCGTCACGGCGCGGGCCGGCTTTCGCGGAGGGTGAGGGTGCGGGTGCGGGTGCGCGAGGGTGCGGTCGTAGGGCGGGCGACCCGTCACCGCGGACGCGGTCATCGCCGGCCACGATGCGCTCGACCCGACGACGATCGACGCCGCGCGTACGGCCTCAGCCCGAGCCGGCCCCCGGCCCCGTGCCGGAACCCGCGCCGCTTCCCGCCTCGTGCGCCGCGCGGCGGTACTCCGCGTTGATGCGCTGGGCTTCCTGGAGCTGGTCCTCGAGGATGACGATGCGGCAGGCGGCCTCGGTCGGGGTGCCCTGGTCCACGAGTTCGCGGGCGCGGGCGGCGATCCGCAACTGGTAGCGGGAGTACCGGCGGTGGCCGCCCTCCGAGCGCAGCGGTGTGATCAGACGGGCCTCGCCGATGGCCCGGAGGAAGCCGGGGGTGGTGCCGAGCATCTCGGCGGCCCGGCCCATCGTGTACGCGGGGTAGTCGTCGTCGTCCAGCCGACCGTTGAGCGGGCTGTCTGCTGTCATGTCACCTCGTTGTGCGACGCGCTCGTCGAGAAGCCCCGATGCCGTACGGCACCAGGGCCCCGGCTGAATTCAACACCATCGGCCGATCGCGCCGTCGGGCCGGTGGTGCGGTATGCGTCGCCGTGGGACATGGCGAAGGCCCCGGCGACGCGGGTCGCCGGGGCCTTCACGGTGTGCGGTGAGCGGTGCGGGGCGTTCTCACACGTCCGCGGTGGTGGTGCTGCCGAGCAGCTGCGACGCGTTCTCGAACGGAGTCAGAGGGCTCGCGGCCGGGGTGGCCTCGGGGTGTTCGTGGCAGGTGAAGCCCAGCCGGACCATGGCCCGGGTGACCTCGCCGCTGGAGAAGTCACGGCGGTCCTGACGGGTGATGACCTCACCCACCTGCTTGACGGGGTAGCGGCGGCGGCCGATGGTCACGGACTCGCCCGTGACGGGCTCGGGCGTGATGCCCTTCATCGAGGCCAGCACTCCGTCCTTGGTCAGGTCGAACGGGTACCGGGCGATGACACAGCGCATGTTGCCTCACAGGGAGAAGGGGAACGGTGCCGGCCGGGCGAGTGGATCGGCGGGGACGGTGTGAACGCCCGGGGCGATGCCATTCTCGCCGACGGCGGCGGTCCGGACACCGAGGGAGGCGGATGATCCGCCGAGGATGTCCCGCAGGCGGACCCGGTCCGTGTACGTGGAGCTGCCGCGGGCCAGGGTGAGCTGGGCCCGGCTGACCGAGCCGGTGGACTGGTCGTCGGCGTCGCACAGGACCAGGTGCTCGACCCGGGCGCTCGTCATGACGAACTCGGCGACCTCGACGGTCATGTCGTCACTGACCCGCGGGCCGCGCCTGCCCAGGTCGTCGCTCACGGTCAGGTGAGCGGGTGCCGCGCGGTGTGTACGAACCGGTGTCAAGGTGCCTCCTGCCGGGATGGGTGAGCTGCCGGACGCGGGGATTGTCAGGCCGCCGGGTCGACGGCCGGCCGGCGCGGCGCCCTGCTGCGCGAGGGGGCGCCCGTGCCGGCGGACGCGCCGCCCTGGCCGCCGCGACCGCCACGACGGCCGCGGGACGACGAGGACCGCGAGGCGGACGACGCGGACGGGCTGCGGCGGGCCGGGGCCGGGGAGGTGATGACGACCGGGATGCCGGACGGGGTCTGGGAGCCGGTGATGCGGTTCAGTTCCGCCTCGCCCGAACGGACGGGAGTGACCTGCGGGGTGATGCCGGCCGTGGCCATCAGCCGGCTCATGCCGCGACGCTGCCCCGGGGTGACGAGGGTGACCACGCTGCCGGACTCGCCCGCGCGGGCCGTACGGCCGCCGCGGTGCAGGTAGTCCTTGTGGTCGGTGGGCGGGTCGACGTTGACGACGAGGTCGAGGTTGTCGACGTGGATGCCGCGGGCCGCGACGTTCGTGGCCACGAGCACGGTGACGTGCCCGGTCTTGAACTGCGCCAGGGTGCGGGTGCGCTGCGGCTGGGACTTGCCGCCGTGCAGGGCGGCGGCCCGGACGCCGCTGTTCAGCAGGTCCTTGGTCAGCCGGTCGACGGCGTGCTTGGTGTCCAGGAACATGATCACGCGGCCCTCGCGCGCCGCGATCTCGGTGGTGGTGCGGTGCTTGTCCGTGTCGTGCACCTGGAGGACGTGGTGCTCCATCGTGGTGACGGCGCCGGCGGACGGGTCGACGGAGTGGACGACCGGGTCGGTGAGGTAGCGGCGGACCAGCAGGTCGACGTTGCGGTCGAGGGTGGCGGAGAACAGCATCCGCTGACCGCCCGGGCGCACCTGGTCGAGCAGGGCGGTGACCTGCGGCATGAAGCCCATGTCGGCCATCTGGTCGGCCTCGTCGAGGACGGTGATGTCGACCTGGTCCAGGCGGCAGTCGCCCCGGTCGATGAGGTCCTTCAGCCGTCCCGGCGTGGCGACGACGACCTCGGCGCCGGTGCGCAGCGCACCGGCCTGCTTCCCGATCGACATGCCGCCGACCACGGTCGCGAGCCGCAGCCGCACGGAGCGGGCGTACGGGGTGAGCGCGTCGGTGACCTGCTGGGCGAGCTCACGGGTCGGTACCAGGACGAGGGCGAGCGGCTGCCGGGCCTCGGCGCGCCGGCCGGCGGTACGGGCCAGCAGCGCGAGGCCGAAGGCGAGGGTCTTGCCGGAGCCGGTGCGGCCACGGCCCAGGACGTCCCGGCCGGCCAGCGAGTTCGGCAGCGTCGCCGCCTGGATCGGGAACGGCACGGTCACACCCTCGTGGCCGAGCGCGGCCAGCAGCTGCGAGGGCATGTCGAGGTCGGCGAACGCCTCGGCGGCGGGCAGCCCCGGCGTCACCGTCTCCGGCAGCGCGAACTCGCCCTGCAGGGTCTGCCGGCCGCCGTAACCGCCGGAGCGGCGCGGGCCGCCGCCGGAGCGGCCGGAGCCACCGCCGAACCGGCCACCGCTACGGGTGGAGCCGGAGCCGGAGGACGAGCCGGAGCCGTAGCTCGAGCCGTAGCCGGAGCCGCTCCTGCCGGAGGAGGAGCCTCCGGTGCGGGTGCGGGGGAAGCGTTCGTTCGTGCGGACGCGGTTCATGCGAGACCTTCCTTGACAGGGCGCGTATGGCACGTATCAAGGAATTCCCGTGGCATGGAAGCGGCAGTGGGAATCGCGAGAACGAGCCAGGCATACGGGTCCGGGGCGGATCGCTCACCCGGACCGCACCGGTTCACGGTATTCACGGAATGTGAATTCGGAACCGGCGGGAAATACAATGCGCGCATTGATGCGCGAGGTGTTCGAGCGGCAGTGGGCCGGGCCTCGAACACAGTGAGCTGGGGCCCGCACCCCAAGGTGCGGGCCCCAGCTGCGAGGTGTGCTTCGACGTCAGGCCGGAACGATGTTCTCGGCCGTCGGGCCCTTCTGGCCCTGCGCGATGTCGAACGTGACCTTCTGGCCTTCCAGCAGCTCACGGAAGCCCTGGGCGGCGATGTTGGAGTAGTGGGCGAAGACGTCGGGGCCGCCGCCGTCCTGCTCGATGAAGCCGAAGCCCTTTTCGGCGTTGAACCACTTCACGGTGCCGGCTGCCATATCAATTCTCCTTCGGGACGGTGCTCGGAGTTCGCCGTGTGCGCACTCCGGTCGCCGTGATGATCACCCCGTCGGAAAACCTTCAGGCAAGACCACAACTGCAACTGACACCGACACTAGCATGGCGTGATCGGGAGGCTCTCGGAAAATAATTCCGCTCGGCCGGTCGAACGAGGAATATTCCTCGCGGGGCGCGCTTAATTCTCACTTCCCCACCACAGATATTTCCGCGCTCCGGCCGCAGTGTTGCGCGTCCCGTTCACGGCCGCGGCGCTGTGACCCCCACGGATGGCTTCCGGCTCCGTGGGCCCGCTGTCGGCGGACGGATCTTTGGCGCCCGCACCGGAACCCCGCACCGAGAGGAAGACCACACCGCGCGCCCGCGGGCGGGGGGCCGCCTGTTCCCGGCATTCGGTGCGAGATGTCATGGAACTCGGAATACTGTGAAATCGGGATGAACGCGATGTCTCAGGCCGCGTTCCGGGGGTGGGGCGGCGGTACGCGCCCTGGTGGCGAGGGCCTCGACGCGACGGAGAACCCGACGAGAGCGAGATGAGTGACGATGCAGCAGCGTCCCGCCGGCGACCAGGGAGCGAGCCGCGTCCAGGACGTCGTCGGTGAGGCGCTCACCGCGCGGGTCACCGTGACCGAGGACGGCACCGTGACCGGCTGGAACGAGGGCGCCCGGGAACTGCTCGGACACACGTCCGCGCAGGTCGTGGGCGGTCCCGCGGCGGTGCTGCTGGCCGAGGTGCCCGCCGCGGGGGACCTGCCGTCCCTCGCCCGGCTGCCGAGGTGGCACGGCCGGCTCGCACTCCGGCACCGGGACGGCCACCGGGTCGAGGTCTTCGTGCTGGCCCACCACCGGATGCCGGCCGCGGGAGGAAGCGGCGCATGGCTGCTGCTGTCCCCGCTGACCGGACAGGAGCCGCTGCCGGCCGACGACACGCTGGTGGCCGTGAGCTTCCGGCAGTCCCCGAGCTGCGCGCAGGCGCTGTACGACACCGGGCTGCGGCTGCGGCGGGCCAACGAGGCGATGGAGCTGTCCGTGGCCCTCACCGAGCGCGAGATGCTGGGGCTGCGGGTCGGGGAGATCGTCGACAGCGAGGCCGGTGAGCTGGCCGAACGGGACATGCTGCGGGTGCTGGAGACCGGCGAGCCGCACTACCGCGAGAACTATCTGCGGGCGTCCGGCGAGAACCGCGAGCACGCCTGGTCGGTCGTCCAGGCACCGCTGCGGGACGGCGACGGCCGCCTGCGGGGTGTCTGTCTCACTGCGCACGACATCACCGAGCAGTTCTGGGCCCGTAAGCGCCTCCAGTTGATCGCCGAGGTCGGCAAGCGCATCGGCAGCACCCTGGACGTGGCCCGGACGGCGCAGGAGCTGGCGGACGTGGCGGTGCCGGAGTTCGCGGACTTCGCCACCGTGGACCTGCTGCCCTCGCTGGAGGAGGAGGGCCCCGCCCACGCCGTCGACGCGCCGGCCGGGGAGTCCGGGGGGAGCGCGGGCGCCCTTTCCGCCGCGGGTCCGGTGACGTTGCGGCGTGTGGCCCACCAGTCGGTGCTCGCCGGCATTCCCGAGGCGGCCGTGGGGCTCGGCGCACTGGACGACTATCCGGACGGCTCCCCGCTGGTCACCAGCCTGCGGTCCGGGCGGGCGGTACTGCACCAGGTGAACGAGCCCGCGATCCAGCAGTGGCTCGCCGAGCGGCCGCTGCGGGCCATCCGGGTCCGCGAGTTCGGCTTCCACTCGGTGATGGCCGTGCCCCTGGCGGCCCGCGGCACCACCCTCGGCGTCGCCGTGTTCGTCCGCCACCGGCACCCCGACCCGTTCCAGCAGGACGACCTGGTGCTCGCCGAGGAACTGGCGTCCCGGGCGGCGGTCTGCGTCGACAACGCCCGGCGGTACACCCGTGAACGCGCCACGGCCGTCACCCTGCAGCGCAGCCTGCTGCCGCAGCGGCTGCCCGAGCAGTCGGCGGTGGAGGTCGCCTCGCGCTACCTCCCGGCCGGTGCCCGCGCCGGTGTCGGCGGGGACTGGTTCGACGTGATCCCGCTGTCCGGGGCCAGGGTGGCGCTGGTCGTCGGTGACGTCGTCGGGCACGGCCTCCACGCGTCGGCGACGATGGGGCGGCTGCGCACCGCCGTCCGCACCCTCGCCGACATCGATCTGCCCCCGGCCGAACTCCTCACCCACCTGGACGACCTGGTGGCCCGGCCGGCCACCGAGACGGAGGGAGCCGAGGGGACGGCCGGGACCGGGGAGAGCGCCGGTGACGTCGGCGCGACCTGCCTGTACGCCGTGTACGACCCGGTGTCCCGCCGCTGCGCCCTGGCCCGGGCCGGGCATCCGCTGCCGCTCGTGGTGAGCCCCGACGGGAGCGCGGAACTGCTCGACCTGCCGACGGGGCCGCCGCTGGGTTTGGGCGGGCTGCCCTTCGAGTCGCTGGAGATCGAGCTGCGGGAGGGCAGTCTGCTCGCCCTCTACACCGACGGTTTGATCGAGTCCCGCGACTGGGACGTCGACGCGGGCGTGTCCCGGCTGCGCGGGGCGCTGGCCCGCCCGACCGCGTCGCTGGACGCGCTGTGCGACGCGGTGCTCGCGGCCACGCTGCCCCGGCGGCCCGCCGACGACGTCGCCCTGCTCGTCGCCCGCACCCGGGCGCTGGACGCCGACCGGGTCGCCGCCTGGGACGTCGCCCCCGATCCCGCCGCCGTCGCGACCGCCCGCAAGAAGGCCGTCGCCCGGCTGGAGGGGTGGGGGCTGACGGAGGCCGCGTTCGTCACCGAACTGATCGTCAGCGAGCTGGTCACCAATGCCATCCGGCACGCCCGGCCGCCCATCCAGCTGCGGCTGATCCACGACCGGAACCTCATCTGCGAGGTCTCCGACGCCAGCGGCACGGCACCCCACATGCGCCGCGCCCGCACCTTCGACGAGGGAGGCCGGGGGCTGCTCCTGGTCGCCCAGCTGACCCGCCGCTGGGGCACCCGCCCGACCGCCGAGGGCAAGACGATCTGGACGGAACAGAACCTCGACGCACCCCCCGACCTGTTCTGACCCCGTGCCCCGCGTCCCGCGGCCGTCCGGTCAGGACGCCTGCGGGGGCCCGGTCAGCGCGTCGAGTTCGGCGGCGAAGAGCTGTGCCGGGTCGAAGCCCATGCCGTTGAAGTGGCCGGCGAGTTCGAGGGACAGGACGCCGTGCAGCCGGGTCCAGAAGCTCAGGGCCCGGTGCAGGGTGGCGGACGGGGCGGGGTGGTCGTCCGCCCACTGCCGGTGTTCTGCGAGGTGTGCGTCGAACGGTGTCGCTGGCCGGTCGTCGGGCAGGCCGGCGCAGGCGTCGAGCAGGGCCGCCATGATCTCGGACGCGATCGCGGTGACGTCGTCGGGCGCGTGGTAGCCGGGGACGGGGGTGCCGTAGATGAGGAAGTACCGGTGCGGGTCCTCCAGGGCCCAGTCGCGCAGGGCGTGGGCCAGTCCGGTCACGTCGGTGCCGGACGCGGCGGCGGCGCCGAAGGTGTCGGCGAGGCTGCGGTAGGCGTCCCGGATGAGTTCCGTGATCAGTTCGTCCCGGCCGGCGAAGTACCGGTAGAGGGCGGGTCCGCTGAGGCCCATCTGCTTGGCGATCGCGTTGAGGGACAGCGCGGACGCCCCGGCGGTGGCGATCTGCTCCCACGCGTGTTCCTTGACCTCCGTGCGGACCTGGGCGCGGTAGCGCTCGCGCGGGGTCGTCGTGCCCGTCTCCGGCATGGTCTGCCACCTTCCACCGCGGTGCGGCTGGGTCGTACATCTTCACAATTTAGTTAGAGGCTATCACGATCGCTATTGACACCCGCTAGGGAAACGCGTTAGAACCTGTAACGGAAGAGAGCGGCAGTAACCGACTGCGGCTCCCGCACCCACCCCACGGAGGTCGTCATGAGCACCGAAGGACTCGTCGAGGTCGTACTGCCGGGCAAGGTCGAGCCGGAGGGGCTGGAGGTCCGGCACGGCGCGGTCCCCGTCGCCGGCCCCGGGCAGGTCCTGGTCCGGATGGAGGCGACCGGGGTCTCCTTCGCCGAGCAGCAGATGCGCCGCGGCCGCTACTACGACCAGCCGGCGTTCCCCTTCGTGCCCGGCTACGACCTGGTCGGCACCGTCCTGGCGACCGGCGCGGGCGTCGAACCCGCCCTGGCCGGTACCCGGGTGGCGGCGCTGGTCAAGACCGGCGGCTGGGCCAGCCATGTGCTGGTCGACGCGGCGGACGTGGTGGCCGTCCCCGCCGGGGTCGGCGCGGCGGAGGCGGAGACGCTGGTCCTCAACGGCATCACCGCCTGGCAGATGCTGCACCGCAAGGCCCGGGTCCGCGCCGGGCAGACCGTCCTCGTGCACGGCGCCAACGGCGGGGTCGGCTCGGTCCTGGTCCAGCTGGCGCGGGCCGCTGGCGCGAAGGTCATCGGCACCGCGTCCGCCCGCCACCACGACGCCCTGCGCGAGCGGGGAGTCACCCCCGTCGACTACCGCGCGGGGGACCTCGCCGCGCGGGTCCGCGCGCTCGCCCCCGGCGGGGTGGACGCCGTCTTCGACCATGTCGGCGGGCGCGGCCTGACCGACTCCTGGCGTCTGCTCGCCCCCGGCGGCACCCTCGTCTCCTACGGCAGCGCCTCCACCCGGGACGACGACGGCTCCAAGCAGTGGCCCGTGTTCAAGCTGCTCGGCCGGGTGTGGCTGTGGAACGCGCTGCCCAACCGGCGCCGCGCCTACTTCTTCAACGTGTGGGCCGGACGCGCCCTGGCCAAGAACGGTTTCCGGGCCCGGCTGCGCGCCGACCTCTCCCAGGTCTTCGCCGCCCTGCAGCGCGGTGACGTCACCCCGCAGATCGCCGCCCGGCTGCCGCTCGACCGCGCCGGCGACGCGCTGCGGCTGGCGGAGTCCGGCACGGTGGCCGGCAAGATCGTGCTCACGCCGTAAGACCTGACGTAACGTCAACTCGCTCTATGCGGTGGGGAAGTAGAGGATCGCTCAGGTTCCGGGAAGTGCGAACAGGTGACAGGAAGTGCCGCCCGTCGACCACTTCAGCCTCTACTGTGCTCTCAGACCCCGACAGGGTGTTCCTGCCCCGCTCCCGCACTCGCCGGGAGTCGCCCGCGCAACCGGCCGCCCCTGGCCCCGGCGGGCCCACGCACACCCGTCGTCCCCGAGAACAGGCAGCTGAGGTCATGGAACCACTGGGCCCGGACGATCCTGAGCAGCTAGGTCCCTACCGACTGGTGGCGCGGCTCGGCGCGGGCGGAATGGGGCGCGTCTACCTGGCCCTGTCGGCGCGGGGGAGCGTCGTCGCGGTCAAGGCGATCCGGCCCGAGATGACCGGGGACCGGAAGTTCCACATCCGCTTCCGCCGTGAGGTGGAGGCCGCGAGCGTGGTCAGCAGCCGGTACACGGCTCCCGTGGTGGACGCCGATCCGGACGACACCACGCCCTGGCTGGCCACCGCCTACATACCCGGCCCGACGCTGGCCGAGGCGGTCGCCGGACACGGGCCGCTGCCGGTGGAGTCGGTGCTCGCGCTGGGCGCCGGTGTCGCCGAGGCGCTGATGGCCGTACACGCGGCGGGACTGGTGCACCGCGACCTCAAGCCGTCGAACGTGCTGCTCGCCGCGGACGGCCCGCGGGTCATCGACTTCGGCATCGTCCGGGCGAGCGACGGCTACGAACTCACCCGGTCCGGGACGCTCTTCGGCTCCTTCGAGTACATGTGCCCCGAGCACGCGACCGGCGACCAGATGGGGCCGGAGGGGGACGTCTTCTCTCTCGGTTCGGTCCTCGCGTTCGCCGCGACCGGTCAACCGCCTTTCAGCGGCGCCTCGGTGGCCGCCCTCCTCTACCAGGTGGTGCACGGCACGCCGGACCTCACGGAGGTCCCCGAGCCGCTGGACAAGATCATCGGCCTCTGTCTCGCCAGGGACCCGCACCTGCGGATCACCGCCGACCGGCTGTCCGCCGCCTGCGCGCCCGCGGGCGTCGAGCAGGCGCTCGGTGACGGCTGGCTGCCGGCTGCGGTGACCGCGTCGATCGCCCGTCGCACGGCGGCCGTGAGGGACCGTGACTTCCCGCCACGCCCTTCGCCGCCCGCCGCCACCGGCCCGTTTCCCGCCGTACGACCGTCCGCCGCGGGGCCCATGCCGGCCGTACGACCGACCGCCCCCGCCGTCTCCCCGGCGGACCGCGCCGCTGCCGAAGTCCCCGCTGCCCGGGGCCCGGCCGTGTCGACGGTCTCCGCCCCGGAGTCCTCGGTGCCGGTCCCGGTCGCGGCCGGCGGGGCGGCCCAGGACCCGGTGGCCTCCGCGACGGCGGCGGGGGCACGACCGGCGGGTCCACCCCGGCAGCACCGCGCACCCGCGTGGTGGGGCGGGTCCGGCGCGTCAGGTCTGCCGGCCGTCTCGCGGCGCGCGGTGCTCGCCGCGTCGCTGGGGACGGCCGCGGTCGTCGGCGGCGGGGCGGTGCTGCTCACCCGGAGGGGGAACGGCGGGGCCGGTGGCCGGACCGGGACACCGCTCGGCCCGGCTCCGAAGCCGGCCTGGACCTACCGCGGCGACCCGCTGCTCCAGGCGCCGGCCGTGTTCACCGACGGGACGGCGCTGGTGAAGACCCGCCCCGGCAACCTGGTCTGTCTGGACCTCGCGGACGGCACCCGGCCCAAATGGGTCTACCGGGGCATCAGCCAGTCCCCGACGCCCGCCCTGCTGGTCTACGGCGCCGCCGTCGCGCTCGGCTCGGGCGCCACGGTGATCGGTGTCGATCCGGCCGACGGCACCGAGCGGTTCACGCTCGACTTCGGGCCGGACTTCCGGTTCGACACCCTGCTCGGCAGCTACGCCGACCGCGCGGTCTCCATCCTCGGCCTCCGGCTCCAGCCCCAGTCCGACGAGCAGGGGGTCGCCACGTCCACGGAGACGGTCTTCGGCACCGATCTCCGGGCCCGCCGTACCGTCGTCGTCCCCATCAGCGCCGAGGACGTCGGCATCACGCTGCGGCCGGTCATCCTCCCCGGCACCTTCGTGTACGCCGACGGCCTGCGCAACGTGACCGTCCGCGACACCGCCGACAGCTCCGTGCGGTGGAAGTACCCCGTCGGCTACGACCTGCGGCCGGGGCTGGCCGTACTGGGCCGGACCGTGTTCGCCATCGGCCGCGAACTCATCGCGCTGGACCTCGTCACCGGCGAACTCCGCTGGCGGGAGAAGGCCGAACACGGCCAGTTCGCCTCCCTCGGCGTCGCCGGCGACACGGTGTACGTCACCGGCACGGACCCCTACGGTGTGTGCGCCTTCGACGCCGCGACCGGCTCCCGGCGCTGGTTCTGCCCGACGCCCCGCCTCGACGTGGACAACCCGATCGCCACCGGCCCGCACGCCGTCCACGTCCCCGCCTTCGAGAACAGGAACGGCTTCTACGCGATCGACGCCGCCCACGGCCGCCTCCTGTGGAACTTCACCGACGGCCAGGAGACAGGCGTCAACGCCTGGCAGCTCGCCTGCGACGCCACCGGCCACCTGATCGCCCAGCACTTCGACCGCACGTACAGCCTGCCGGTGACCTGAGAGCGCGGCCGCCGTCCCCCGGACGATCGACCGGTATCCCTGCCGGCCGCTCACGACGCTGCCGCGTTCCCCCCGGCGCCGGTCGCTCTCCAACGCGCGGGGAACGGGGCCGAATTGACACCCGCCGAAACGGTGACGACAGGAGTGCGGGGTCCGCCCGGCCGTTGAGCTCGGTCAGGAGGCCGTCGGGGCACAACTCGTAGAGGTCGCCCCACCATCGGCACGCCCTGTTGTCCCAGACCCGGTACCCACCCGGAACACCCCGGGCGACGTACCGCCTCCTGCTCACAGCCCGCACCTCCCGACTCCGTGCCGTCCGGGCCCCGTTCGCTATCCGCCCGTCCGCTCGATCCACTCGCCGCCGCCCAGGGGGTAGTCGTACCCCGGGCGGTCCACGTCGGCGCTGGTGCGGAACGGCGTGCCGTGGTCGTCGACGTGGACGGTGCCACGGCGGTCGCCGCTGGACCAGTCCAGGGTGAGGTCCCAGCGGACGTCGTGCGCCCCGGTGCGGGCGGTGACGTAGAAGACCTCCGGGTCCGACTCGCTGACCTTGTACGGGAAGGCTCGTTGCCCGTTCTCGACGGTGATCGCGGGGCTGCCCGCGTCGAGGCCGATGTCGAACGACCTGGTGGCGACGCCGCCGCCGCAGCCGACGCCCATCGAGTAGTCGTTCCAGGCGAGCGGCGCGTTCCTGGCGAGGACGCGGACGTGCAACGCCTCCAGGACGACGGTGTCCTCACCGGTGCCCTGTACGGTCAGGGCGATCCGCTGTTCACCCGAGGACACCGCCCCGTAGGCGGCGGCCCAGCGCGGGGCGTCCTGCTCGTTCGCGGGCGGTCCGACCTGCTCGGGCTCGCTGTCGACGAGGAAGTGCTGGCTGCACGGGCTGTCGTAGACGTAGGGACGCGTGCCGACGGTCAGCGGGACGCCGTCGGTGGCGCCGCCCGTGGGCCGGGTCCCGCCCTGCTGCGCGCCCGCGCCCTTCGAAGCGCCGGACCGGGCCGCCTCGGACCCCGCCTGCCCGGACCGGGAGGCGGAGGACGACGGCGACGGCGACGGCCTGTGCCGCTTCGCGCCGGGGGCCGGGGTGGCGGAGGGCCTTCCTGTGTCCGCCGTGGCGGGAGTGTCGCCGGCCCGCCGGTCACCCGCGTGGTCACCGCCGCCGAACGTCGGACGCACGGTGAGCACCAACGCACCCAGTACGGCGGCCACCGCGACGGCGGAGACCAGCACGGTACGGCGGCGGCGGGGGTCGCGTGGTCGCCGGGGACCGGGGGAGGGCGCGAGGACGGGTTCGTCGTGCGGGCGGTCGCGGTCGGGACCGTTGTCGCCGTCACTATCACCCTCACCCTCGCTCTGGTTGCCTGATCCGGCGGGACCGGTTGGGCCACCTGATCCGGCGGAACCGGTCGAGCCCTTCGGTCCAACTCCCCGCCCCGGCACGGTCGCCGCTCCCTGATCCGCCCTGCTTCCCCGTGCCGCGTCCGCGAGGATCCAGCGCCGGTGCAGTTCCACCAGCTCCTCCGGGGTCGCCCGGCAGACCCTGGCGAGGCGCTCCACCGGTGCGTAGTCCACCGGCAGCGCCGTGCCGTTGCAGTAGCGGTGCAGCGTCGACGTGCTCATGTGCAGCCGCTTCGCGAGCGTCCCGTAGCTGAGCCCTGAGCGGTCCTTGAGTTCCCGCAGCAGCCCCGCGAACGCCTCCGTCCCCCCGGACCCCGTTGCCCCTGACACCCTTTTTCCCATCCCCCGCGTCCCGGCCGCCCGTTCCAGGGCCCCCGCGTTCTTCCTGGTCAGAGCACGTTTCCGTGTTCCAGCGTCCCGAACTGCCCGCCAGACGTGGCGGTTGGGACGGATCACCTCACAAGCTCCGGTCATCCAATCACCACCCCCACCCGAACACCGAAGGGGCACAGCCTGATGTCCGACCTCCGCACCTCCCGCACCCGTCTCGCCGGCGCCGCCGCGACCGTCGTCCTCGCCGCGCTCTCGCTGACGGCCTGCGACAAGGGGACAGGCGTCCACGACGAGGGTGCCTCGGCGACCGCGACGGCGAACTCGTCCTCGGGAGCCCCGTCGGCCGGTGCCTCGAAGTCCGCCCCGGACGCCGAGCCCGCCTCCGCCACCAAGAGGCCGGCCGCCACCAGGGTTCCGGCCACCCGCACCCCCGCCGCGAACGCGCCCGCCTCCACCGCCAAGCCGGTCACCTGTGAGGGGTCCGTCACCAGGACGGTCGCGGCCCCGCTGACCCGCCCCGTCAACCACCTGCTCCTCACCGTGACCAACACCGGCAGCAAAACCTGCTTCCTGTACGGCTACCCGGCGGTCCGCTTCGGCGAGGCACAGGCCGTACCGCCGGTCATCGAGGACTCGCAGCCGCAGGCGGTCGTCACGCTGAAGCCGGGCGAGTCCGGCTACGCTGCCGTGAACCTGTCGTCCGCCGACGGCAGCGGCGCGAACGGCTACACCGCGAAGTCCCTGACGGTCTTCTTCCACGGCCGCTCCGGCAACGAGAGCACCGGCGCGAGCGCCCACCCGCCGCTCCCCGCGAAGGGCGTCTACGTCGACGACTCCCTCAAGGTCACCTACTGGCAGCAGTCGATGGACGACGCGATCAGCTGGTGACGCGGAGGGACGGGCATGTCGTCCGGGGAGGTCTCCCCTACGCTGTGGCTCACGGCACGCCGCCGTCCCGGCCAGGGGGGAGCCCGATGGAGCGACTTCAGAAGCTCGTCGTCCGCTACGGCGACTGCGAGCAGCAGCCCGTGCGCTTCCGTCCGGCGACCTGGCGCTCATGGCTGGAGCCGCACGGAGCGGCGCACGTACTGGACGTGGGCGTCGGTTGCACGACGGGGCCGAGCGGCGACCGCCTCATCAGCCGGGACGACCTGGCCCGTCTCCGCGACCACCTGGGCGACGACCCCGACGACCTGCGCGACCTGTACGTGGCCGTCATGCTGTGGGGCTGTGGCACCACGAACGGACGAGGGCCGCGCCACACGCAGGCGGCTCTGAGCGACGCGCGCATGCCCACCGTCCTGCGGACCACCCGCGAGTCGGTCCGGGAGGGTGACCTGAGCAGGGCCTACCGGCAGTTCGTCCTCAAGGGCGTGGGGCGGTCCTTCTTCACCAAGTGGTTCGCGGCCGTGGACGACCGGGACCCCACCTGTGAACGGGCGTTGATCCTCGACGACCGCGTCTTCCGCTCGCTGAACGCCCTCGGGTGGTCCAGCTACGAGGTGGCCGGCACCCGCCACTGGCCCACCCGCTACGCCACCTACGTCAGCTCCATGCACACCTGGGCCGCCTCTCTCGACGTCCCGGCCGAGCGGCTGGAATGGCTGCTCTTCCACCTGAACGGCCGCGTGGACGAC
This sequence comes from Streptomyces sp. NPDC005574, assembly GCF_040605435.1. NCBI lineage: Bacteria > Bacillati > Actinomycetota > Actinomycetes > Kitasatosporales > Streptomycetaceae > Streptomyces > Streptomyces sp. NPDC005574. Next base: position 26,328 of record NZ_JBEXCW010000073.1, on the reverse strand, counting down.
CAGTGAGCCGACGATCCCGAGCCCGCGCCGAGGCCGGCCCCACACCGGCCGGCCCGGCGCGCAAGGCGCGGGTCACCAGCCGCAGTTGATGCCCGCCGACCCCCCACCGACGACCGGATCGGTACAGGTACCGCCGACCCGCAAGTACGCCACCCCCGACGCCGTCCTCTACGGCACCTGGCCGGCGACCTGCACCAAGGTGAACGCGACCACGTCCACCTGCGAGGCGGACTTCGCCTACATCCAGCCGCGCTGGGTGCTCGGCCGCAACTCCTTCGCCGGCGCCTGGAAGGTCGCCGTCTGGGCCGAGTCCGCGGACGGCACGGGGCACGTCGATCTGCACGCCGCCGCGTCACCGTCCGTGGTGCGCGACGCGACGGTGACGGCCAACGCGACTCCCGAGCCGGTCACCAAGGGCAGGACGCTCACCATCACGGGCAAGCTCTCCCGCGCGGACTGGGAGACGCTCGGCGGCTATCACGGTTACGCCGGACAGAAGGTGAAGCTCCAGTTCCGCAAGAAGACGGCGTCCGCGTACGCGACCGTGAAGGCGATCTCCACCAACAGTGTGGGGAGCCTGAAGACCACGGTGAAGGCATCGGCGGACGGCTACTGGCGGTACGCCTTCACCGCCACGTCCACCACCGCGGCCGCCACCTCCCCGGGCGACTTCGTCGACGTCCACTGACCCCCTGCCGGGCCCTGCCCTCGCCTTGAGGCGGCGCAGGGCCCGGCAGGCCGCAGGCAGGCCCGAGGGCTTCCCTAGTGCCGTGACCGGAAAGGTTTGCCGGAAGCTCGCGGCGTCCGGTGCGGTGCATCGCAAGGCGGAGCATCGCGCGCGTACTGGATGTACTCGGGTGATGCGACAACGCGGCGAGGTGCCGTGCCGGGCGTCGCGAGCCGGTGAACCTTTCCGGTCACGGCACTAGCGGGCGCACCCTGTCCACCCGCCTCGGTGTCGCCCTCATGGACACGACGGCGAGGCCGGACAGCAAAAAGGCCCGGGTCACTGACCTGGGCCTTCTCCGTGGGAGCGGGTGACGAGAATCGAACTCGCACTCTCAGCTTGGGAAGCGACGGCGCTTGGACGGTCAGATAGCTTCTGACCTGGATGTATGTGCCCTCGCGCGGCGCCCGGGAGCACAGCCTCGCACCGCTGTTCACCGCGGTTGACCGGTCCTGAGGGCACGCTATGGGCACGCCCTCGGTCCGAAGGTGCGCGAGAGCGCCATTCCGGACCCGATCCCGCCCAGCTCATGGAAGCGGCCGACAGCCGGAACGCCTCGTTGCAGAAGCACACCGGTCTTCCCTACCCGCCTCATGCAGTCGATCACGCACGGCCCTCAGCAGGCCCTGTGCCCACTCCGCACGCGTGGCGGCCTCGGGCGGCCCCATCGACTCGGCCTGGCTGGCCCTCAGTGCTCTGGCGATCGCCTCCACCGCGAGACGCTGCACGAGATCGTCGTCGTACTCACTGCGGCCTTCCTCGGCAGGCCTCAGCAGTGCGTGAAGCAGCTCGGCGTCGAACGCGTCGCGCAGAACTTCCCCCGCGCCAGAGACCGCAGCCATGACTCGTACGCCGGACCGCCCGCGCGGGCCGCCGCGTACAGCAGCCGGTACGGGTCCCGACCGGCCCAGCCCTCGGAGATGGTCCGGGCGATCTCCTTCACCGCTTCTGCCTGCGGGATGGTGCCGTCCTTCGGCCGCGCGATCAACTGCCTCACGTAATCGTCATGCGTCACTGTCAGCGATGGCCGGAAGCGGTCGACCGGTGGGCCTGGCTGATCACCGCCGCCCGCAGACAGCTCCGACTAGCCCGCCCTCCCCTGGCCAAGGACCTGCACCACTCGTGGGAGAGCCGGCCGTCCCCGGCAGGCTCTCCCAGCCCGGGTCCGCCGGACGTTTCGGAGCCTCCGCCAGCACATGCCCTGTCCCGCCGAAGCATCCCCGACAGCGTCAGACAGTGAAATTTTTCCGGCTCGCGGCAACCTTTGCGGTGCCTGTGACCACAAGGAGTCGGATCCGGCCAGTCCTGGTGGCCGCGATCCGCTTTTCCTCCGTGAACGGTATGCAAGGAGAGCACCTCCCCATGAACAACCCCACGCACGGCGGGCGCCGCGGGCGTCACCGCCGTCGCTGGACTGTCACCGCTGTGCTGCTCGGCGCGCCCCTCGCCGTCGTGCCGTATCTCTTGTTCGTGCAGGAGGAGTCGCAGGCCGCGACGGTGGACGGCAATGCCTACTACGAGCTGGTTTCCGTGCGCAGCGGCAAGGTGCTGGACGTCAACGGCTTCTCCACCGCCGACGGCACCCGGATGCAGCAGTGGACCGACCAGCACACCGCCAACCAGCAGTGGGAGCTGAAGTCCGCTGGGGACGGCTACTACGAGCTGGTGAACCGCAACAGCGGCAAGGTGCTGGGGATAACGGGCGATTCGACCGTCAAGGGAGCTGCCGCCGAGCAGCAGACCGACAGCTCCTCCACCGCCCAGGAATGGAAGGTCGAGGAGGTGAGCGGTTCCGACGCCGTCACCTTCACCTCCCGCAGGAGCGGCCAGGTCCTGGACGTTTCCGGAGGCTCCTCGGCCAACGGGGCGGCAGTCATCCAGTTTCCCGGCCTGGGAAGCACCAACCAGCAGTGGAAGCTGGTGAAGATGGCCGACCCCTTGGCGGGTGGAGCCGGCAGCGCGGACGCCAAGCCTGCGTCCGGACCGTATGCGTGGAAGAACGCCCAGGTGGCGGGCGGCGGTTACGTCACCGGTCTGGTGTTCAACCAGAAGGAGAAGGGCCTGCTGTACGCGCGCACCGACATGGGCGGCGCCTACCGCTGGGACACCGGGGCGGAGCAGTGGATCCCGCTGACCGACTGGCTCGGTGAGAAGGACTGGAACCTGCTGGGCATCGACTCGCTGGCCACCGACTCCGTCGACCCCAGCCGGCTCTACCTCGCGACGGGCACCTACACCAACGAGTGGGCGGGCAACGGCGCGATCCTGCGCTCGACCGACCGGGGCCGTACCTTCCAGCGCACCGATCTGCCGTTCAAGGTGGGTGGCAACGAACCCGGCCGGGGGGCGGGCGAGCGGCTCGTGATCGACCCCGCGGACCACGGCACCCTGCTGCTGGGCACCCGCAAGAACGGCCTGTGGCGCAGCACCGACTATGGGGTGACGTGGCGTCAGGTCTCGTCGTTCCCCGTCAAGGACGGGGCGGGCAGCGGCGCGGGCATCTCCTTCGTGACGTACGGCCCGGCCGGCAGCAACACGGTGTACGTCGGCGTCAACGACAAGTCCACGCCTTTGTACCGTTCGACCGACGGCGGCAGCAGCTGGCAGGCCGTTTCCGGGCAGCCCACCGGCCAGATGCCGCAGCACGGTGTGGTCTCCGGTGACGGGTCGCTGTACCTGTCCTACAGCAACAGCATCGGCCCCATGGACGCGACGGCGGGCTCGGTGTGGAAGTACACCGTGACCAACGGCGCGTGGAAGAACATCTCTCCCTCGCAGGGCAGTTACGGGTTCTCCGGTCTGGCCGTCGACCCGCAGAAGCCCTCCACGGTGATGGTCACCACCCTCGACCGCTGGTGGCCCGAGGACGAGATCTACCGCACCACCGACGGCGGCACGACCTGGAAGGCGCTGGCCGACGCCTCGCAGCGCGATGCCTCCGGCGCTCCGTACGTCGGCACCCACACCGGGCACTGGATGACCGCGCTGGCCATCGACCCCTTCAACTCCGGGCACGTGCTGTACGGCACCGGCAACGGCATCTGGCGCAGCAAGGACGCGGGCGCCTCCGACAGCGGTGGCACCAGCCACTGGGCCGCCTCCGGGGCCCGCGGGCTGGAGGAGACCTCGCTGGCGGACGCGATCGCCCCGCCAGGCGGCGCCACCGTCATCACCTCCATGGGCGACCAGGGCGGCTTCCGCCACGACTCCCTGACCGAGGTGCCCGGCGGACGGATGAAGAACCCGCTGATGAGCAGCAGCACCGACATCGACTTCGCCCAGTCCAACCCCTCGGTGATGGTCCGTGTCGGCACCGGCGGCGCGCAGGACGGCGCCTACTCCACCGACGGCGGCAGCACCTGGAACGGCTTCACGGCCGAACCCGTCCCCAGCGCGAACAGCGGCCATGTCGCCCTCTCGGCGGACGGCTCCACCATCGTCTGGGCCGAATCAGGTCAGGCCCCTTACCGCTCGACCGACAAGGGAGCGCACTGGTCGAAGGTCAGCGGCCTGGGCACCGACGCCGTCGTCGTCGCCGACCGCTCCTCGGCCGGCACCTTCTACGCACTGACCAACGGCACACTCAACGCCAGCACCGACGGCGGCGCGACCTTCACCCCCCGCGCCACCGACCTCCCCTCCGGCCGGCTCACCGCCGTCCCCGGCATCAACGGCGACCTGTGGGTCGCCGCCGGTGACAGGGGGCTGCTGCACTCCACCGACGGCGGCCGCACCTTCACCACACTCAGCACGGTGAAGTCCGCCTCCGCCCTCGGCTTCGGCAAGGCCGCACCGGGCGCCGACTACCAGGCCCTGTACCTGATCGGCACCGTCAAGGACGTCACCGGAGTCTTCCGCTCCACCGACAAGGGCGCCACCTGGCTCCGCATCAACGACGACGCCCACCAGTGGGGCGCCATCGGAAGCCTCGGCGTCATCACCGGCGACCCCGACACCTTCGGGCGCGTCTACATCGGCACCAACGGACGCGGTCTGCAGTACGGCGACCCGTCCTGACCCCGACACCCGAGCGGGGCCGCAGGCACAACAGCCTGCGGCCCCGAGTATCCGCAGCGGCGTCGTAGTGCGTCGCCCCGGACCCACAGTCGGAAGCCTCCTGGCGGAGCCAGGGGCAAGCCCCGCACTCCGCCTGACACAAGATCGCCGGGCTCTACGAAACTTGGTACAGCTCAACCCGGTCAGACACTGGACCTCATGGCACCGCACATCACACTCGCCATGCTCGCCCCGGCCTTCTGGCCGCCTTGTCGTCGGCGCCGACCAGGACCGGCCCAACGGCCCACTCCACCCCAGCTGCACCAACACACCTGTCCCAGTGACCGTCCCGGGTCCAACCGGCGCAGATAACACCAGGCCACAGCCCGGCGCTGCCACTACCAACGACGATCCGCCGACGAACTAGCCACTGGGGAGGAGCGTCGGCAGGGCCGGAGTCGCTGATTCTGTTCGTCGCCTGTATGACGGTCAGGAGTTGCCGGGCCGCCGGCCCATCGCGCGGGGAGTGCGGGGCCGGGCGGCACCGGTCGGCGGTCAGGCTCCGGGGTGCAGGCCGGGCCAGCCCGGTGAGGGGTCGCCCTTCACCTCACCGAAGTACAGGGCGAAGGTCTGCTTCCAGCGCTCGATCGCCGCGCGGTCGGCCATGAACTTGGGGAAGCCGTCGAGGTTGCCGTTGGGGTATTCCCAGACGGGCTTGAGCCCGGCCGGCGGGGTGACATCGGTGCGGACCGACCAGCCGTTGGTGGCGGCCTTCTGCTGCTCGACGGAGAGCCGCCAGTTCAGGTACAGCTTGGCGGCGGTGGGGTTCCTGGCCTTCTTGAGGATCGCGGCCCGCTGTCCCCAGGACATGAACGGCGCCTTCTCGGGCAGCACCCACTTGACCGGCCCGGTGGACAGCGGCGCGCCGGAGCCGCCGATGCCGATGGCCTTCTGGCCGCTGGTGACGGCCGCGCTCGGGGTGAAGCTGCCGCGGGCGAACTGAAGGTCCTGGGTGGCCAGCCGGGCCAGCCAGTCCCAGCCGTACTTCTCCACGTAGAGGGTGTAGAGGTAGAGGACCGCGTCGTCGTCGTGCGGGTAGGAGGAGGCGATCTTCCCCTTCCAGCGGGCGTCGGCCAGGTCGAGCGGACCGCTGGGGATGTCGGAGCCGACCGCGGCTGGACCGTACATGTAGCTGAAGGCACTGACCTGGACGGCGACCCACGCGCCGTGCGGGTCCTTGAAGGGGGCGTAGAGCTTGGAGAAACCGGCCGGCTTGTAGGCGAGCAGGCGGCCCTGCTCCTTCCAGCGCACGAAGTCCTGCACGGTCTGGAGCTGGACGACGTCGGGTATCAGGGTGTCGGTGGCGAACTGGTTGTCGACGCGGACGTCGTGGTACTTGCTGTAGTCGACGACCACCGTCAGGTCGATGCCGGGGAACTGGCTCTTGAAGCCCTTGCGGATCCCGTCCGCCTGGCTGGAGACATCGCCGCCGGCGTAGAGCACGAGCTTGCCGCCCTCCGCGAGGGCTGCCTGGTAGAGCTCGTCAAGAGTCCGCTTCTCCTCGGCGCCGCCCGTCGCCACGCGGCCCGCAGAGGCCTGGCCGGTGGCGGCCTGAGCGGGGGCGACGGAGGCAGCGGCGACACCGAGACCGAGAGCGGCGCCCGCTCCGGTGGCAAGCAGGCGGCGTCGGCTGGGAAGGCTGGTCATGGTGGGGGCCTCTCTATCCGTTCTGTTCTGTTCGGTCGTCTGTGTGGTGCGGCTGGACCACGGCAGCGGAGCAGCACGGCGCCCGGGTACGGCACGGGTGCCGTGCTGCTGCTGTGGGGTCAGAACATGGTGTTGTCGTTGGCGCTCTTCTCGGGCACCTCCTGGATCACGTCCCAGTGCTCGACGATCTTTCCGTCGGCGACGCGCCAGAAGTCGGCGACGGCCATGCCCCGGTCGCCGGGCTTGAGGTGCAGGTTGCTGTGGGTGACCACCAAGTCCCCTTCGGCGATGGTGCGCTTGATGTCCAGGCGCAGGTCGGGGAACTGCCCGCGCAGCCAGTGCACATAGCCGACGAAGGCTCCCGGGCCGTCCTGCGCCTCGGGGTTGTGCTGGGTGTAGCTCTCGCCGAGGTGTGCGGTGGCGGCCGCCTCGGGCTGGTAGTCGTTGAACGCCTGCTCGTAGAAGGCGGTCACGAGTGCCTTGTTGTCCGCAGCGGACATGTCTGTCTCCTGCCTCACGGTGGGTGCGGTGCGACTCAGTCGTTCATGGCCTCGCGGACGAGCGCCGTGTCGACGAACTGTTCGAAGCGGACGATGAGTCCGCCCCGTACGACGAAGTGGTGCGCGACCCGGACGTCGATCGGCTTGCCCGTGGCCTTGTTGGTCGCGGTGTAACGGGCGAGGACGACGACGTTCTCCCCGTCGACGACGTAGGTGTCGTCGTGGGCGGCCCAGCCGTCCCACTCCTTGCCGAGCTGCTCCATGACGTTCGAGGTGACGCCCTCGGGCGTGCGATAGGTCCCGGCGAGGGGGAAGCCGGCCATCTCCGTCCACTCCACGTCCGGGGCGAGGGTGGCGCGCAGGGCGTCCAGATCCCCGGCCGCGGAGGCCAGGTACTGGCGGCGTACGACATCAGCGGGCGCGGTGGAGGTGGCGAAGTCGCTCATCGTCAGCCCCACTTCATTTCGCCCTTGGCGACCTTCGCGCCGATCAGCATGCCGTTGTCGGGGTAGCGCGCCACGAGCGCCGCGGTGAGCGCGGCACCGTCGGCCGCCTTGCCGAGCTCTTCCTCGAAGGCGAGGAGGTACTCGCGCGTCGCGGAGATGGCGGTCGCGTCGGCCGCGGTGCCGGGCAGGCGGTGGCCGGGAACGACCAACTCGGGCTGGAGGGCGGCCATTTCGTCGAGCAGGTCGATCCAGGCGGCGCGGTCCTCGGGGGTGGGGGTGTCGGCGACCCAGACGTGCTCCTGCTGGAAGAGGAGGACACCGCCGAGGAGGGCGCGGGAGGCGGCCTGCCACAGGTAGTGGCGGTCGGGCAGGGCGGCCGGGCCGCCCTTGAGCTCGAAGCGGTGGCCCTCCAGGGTGAGGTCGCCGGTGAGCGGCTCCAGCTCGATCAGGCGGGTGGGCAGGTTCGAGCCGAGCGCGGCCCACGCCTTGAGCTTGCCCTCGTAGGAGTGCTGGATGTGCTCGATGACGAGCGGGGTGGCGACGAACTTCGCCTCGGGGAAGGCGTCGGCGATCACTTCGGCACCGAAGTAGAAGTCGGGGTCGGCGTGGCTGACGAAGACAGTGGTCAGCGTCTTGCCGGAGTCGAGGATCTCGGCGGCGAGGCGGTGGCCGTCGGCGCGGGTGAAGCCGGCGTCGACCAGCAGGGCCTCGTTCTCGCCGGTGACGAGGGTGGCGGTCTTGTTCTTGCTGCCGGCCGGGAAGTCGAGATCGAGGACTGTGAAGGAGAGAGTGCTCATGCGTGGTTCCTCGGGTGAAGGGTGATGGTCGGGGAAATCGCCTCGCGGCGAGGTGTACGACGTGAACCGGGCCGAGGCGGGCAGCCCGGGTCGAGCAGGGGTTCAGCCTTGGGTGCCCTGCTGGTCGATCGCTTGGAGGCTGAGGACGTGGGGTCGGACGAGTGGGCGCCGTCCACATCGCCGATGCAGAGGCTGAGGCGGGCCTTGCAACGGGCGAGGGCGGCGCTGCTTCTTCTCGAACGCGTTCTTGAGGCAGTCGTCCTGCCCGGACCTGTCATCACCGGTGAAGACGACGTGCCGGTCGCTTTCGGCCACGACCTGCCGGTACAGCGCCCGCAACCGGGTCTCCTCGTTTGAGCCGGTCCGCTCGGCGGTGGAGGAGGTGGCGGCGTCCGCCGAAGTGGGTGCCGCAGACAGGCCGGACGCGAGGACGCCGTCCATGGGAGCGCGACGCCGGAGGCGGCCAGGACGCGCTTTCCCATGGGTGGACTCCACATCTGTGGGGTGGACACGGTGAAGTATCTGCCGACGCAGACAATATATCTGCCACAACAACTATTGCAACGGCAGATTCTTCCACGCCTGTCCTTCTGTCATCCTTGAGGAGTGAATGAACAACTGCTGAACGACGACGACGTGACACTCTTCGGTCTCTTCGTGGAGGCCCACAGCCGAATCAAGCCCCTGGTGAACCGCGATCTCGATATACCGCAGACCTGGTTCGAAGTGCTGCTGCGACTGGGCCGCACCCCCGGCCACCAGCTCCGCATGACGGACCTGGCAGGGGCCGTGTCCTTCAGCTCGGGCGGTTTCACCCGGCTCGCCGACCGCATGGAAAAGGAAGGACTCATCCGCCGCGACCCCGATCCTGCCGACCGACGAGCCGCACTCGCCGTACTGACCGACAAGGGTGGTCAGGCGCTCGACCACGCACTGACCGCCCACGTCTCACACCTGCGCAACCACGTCGCCGGACCACTCTCAGCCGAGGACCGCCGCCACCTCGAGCGCATCCTGCGCACGCTCCGCGACGCGAACGCGTAAGTTCCCGTCCTTGATCCGGATCACCGTCGCGGGATTCGGCCGCCGCCAGAGCCTGCCCTTGGCTCCACATGGCGGTCGTCGGTTCATCAGGCGTTTCTGATCCCTGGCCGTGAGGTGTGTACGGCCGGATCATCTGGGTTGTGGGGGCTGACAGGACGGCTCGGCGGTATTGCCAGGAGTGCGGTGGTCCGCTGCCGCAGACGATGGCGGCGGAGGCGTCGGCAGACCGGTGAGCGAGTCATCGCGATGCAGCGTGGCGAGCAAGCGGAGTGCCCGAAATGTGGCAGGTCGCGGACGGTGGGGGTGGAGCGGTCGAGGACGGCTGTGCACCGCTCGGACCGTTGCCGGGTGCGGGCATGCCGTCAGCGACGGGCTTCTCGGAACGGCGTTACGGAAACGCCGCGGCCGAACGCGGTGTTCGGCGTCCAGCCGGCGGACCGATCTTGGCGAGCACGCTGCGGTAGCTGCATCCCGGCATCCTGAGCCCCGCTGGGCCTACGACGGCCGTCACGACCGGTGCCGTACGCCCAGCTCCTCGCGCTGATCGAGGCCGCGTCCAGGCCCAGCCCCAGGGCCTCACCGACACCCCCGACCACGAGGTCACCCGTTCCTGCACGGGCGCCGCTCCCCCCTCCCCGCCGCGGCCCGTCAAGGTCACCGACGAGCGGGGCACCGTCCTCACCGCCGCGGACGGCGGGGTCCTGCGCCTGCACCGCGTCCTGGACCCCACGCACCCGACGCCCGCCCCGAGACGGCGGCCGGCCGCGTCAGCGGCGCCTGGGAGGTGGCCGACGGCCCCCGTGCCCGGGCGGTGTTCGCCACCGTGCGCACCGACCGACCGGCACGGGGCCGACGGGCGGGGTCCCGGCCTCTAGAACATGCCGTTGCCGTTGGCGGAGGTCTCCGGGACGTTCTGGATGACATCCCAGTGCTCGACGATCTTGCCGTTCCGCACCCGGAACAGGTCCAGGATCGCCGTGCCCCGGTCTCCGGGATAGTTGACGTAGTCGCTGTGGACGGCCACCAGGTCGCCCTCGGCGATGATCCGCTTCGGGGTGACCGTCAGCTGCGGTGCCGAGGCGAAGTAACCGCCGAGGCCGGCCTTCGCGGCGGGCACGCCGCTCTGCATCTGCGTGTTGTGCTGGAGGTAGCCGGGGTCCCAGTAGCGGTCGAGGGCGCTCAGGTCCTTGTGGACGATGAGTTCGTCGAAGGCCTTGACGACCAGCGCCTCGTTGGCCTGGGTGAGCCGGTGGTCCAGGGGCTGCGAGACCTGCGGTGAACTCAGCGTGGAGAACATGTCGTTGCCGCTGGCCGTAGTGTCCGGCACGTTCTGGATCACGTCCCAGTGCTCGGCGATCTTCCCGCCCTGGAAGCGGAAGATGTCGATGACAGCCGCGCCCTTGGTGCCCGGGACCAGCACCACGTTGGAGTGGAGCATCACGAGGTCGCCCTGGGAGATGGCCCGCTTGACGTTGTAGCGGGCGTCGGGGAACTGCTGGTGGATCGAGGTGGCCAGGGCCTTGAGGCCCGCCGCCCCGTCGGCCGCGGTCGGGTTGTGCTGGATGTAGTCCGGCCGTACGTAGCGGTCGACGACCGCGGTGTCACCGTGCTCGAACACCCTCTTGGTGACGGTGATGGCGACGGTCTTCTGGTAGCCGAGGCGGGCGGCATCGCCGTAGCCGCCCTGGCCGTGCGCCGCGTGCCCGGCGGCCGGGCCGTGCGGGGCCGCCACGGCGGGTACGGCGGTCGCGCCCAGGACCGCGGAGGCGGCGAGGAAGGCGACGACGGCCCTGCGGGTGGGGGTGGTGGGGGCAGTAGGGGGCATGGTGCGCTCCAGACGTCTCATGCGTACGACCAGGGAGTAACTTGAAGTTTCAAACTCTGCTTCGGCAGATAATCACCGCGGAGCGGTCCATGTCAATTGCCTTTGCCGCCCCTTGGCGTTCCTTGACCTTTCTCGACGCTCTTGCCTGGGGCGCAGGGTGAAGGTGCTGTCCTTGGCGAGGGCCGGCGCGCCGGTGCCGGACACGCGAGGGGCTCCTTCGCCGTGCCGTGCACCGGTCGCCGGGGAAACAGCGTCGGGGGCGGCAACCTTCTCGTCCTCTGTGGCAACTGGGAGCCGGAAGGCCGAGTCGAACAACCGGATGGACGGGCATGAGGGCAACGAAGCACGCCGCGCCGCAACCTTGCGCGACCGCCGTTCGAATCCCGGCCCGGCACTGCTAGGCTGCGCCCTCCGTTGTTGTTGAACACGCAACCAATGCGCACATCATGGCAAGGAGAGGGCGACCGGGGGATGGTCCTCGATGACGCGTCCGCGGAGTTCCACGAATTCTTCGAACGCCACTACGCCGAACTCGCCCGTCTGGCACACCTCCTGACCGGCGAGTCCGACGCGGCGGACGACCTCGCGGCGGATGCCCTGGTCGCCCTGTGGCAGCGTTGGGACCGGTTGCGGCAGGCCGACCACCCGCTCGCCTACGCCCGCGGTGTGGTGGCCAACCTGGCGCGGGGACGGATCCGCAGCACAGTCCGGGAGCGACGCCGGATCACGCTGTTCCGGTCCCGCGGTCCGGAGAAGGTGGAGGGGCCGGACACGGCGGCTGTGCTGGACGTCCGCGCGGCGCTCGCCCGGCTGCCGTACCGCAAGCGCGCCTGCGTGGTGCTGAGACACGCCCTGGACCTGTCGGAGAAGGAGACGGCGGCAGCGCTTGGCATATCGGTCGGAACGGTGAAGAGCCAGACCTCGAAGGGAATGGCCGAGCTGGAAAAGCTACTGGGCGCACACGCTGCCGGGGACCTGGTGCCAGGGAGGAGGAACCGGTGAACGAGGAGTTCGACCGTCGGCTGCGCGAGGCCGCCGAGGCCCACCGGCCCGACCGCGCGCGGATGCTGGCCCGGGTGGAACGCGGCATGGCCGGCCCCGCCGTCCGTCACCGCGCGCGACCGTTCGCGCGGTCCGGGACCAGGGTCGCCCTCGCCGGGCTCGCCGCCGGCGGCATCCTGACGACCGGCGGCCTCGCCGTCGCCGCCATCGTCGCGACCCCGCCGCCGACGCCCACCGTGACCAAGCCTGCCACCCCGTCCCCGACCGTCAGCTCCCCGCACCCGACATCGGCCCGCCCCACCCCGGTCGCGCCGCCCCCGGTCACCAGCCCGGGCAGCTCGCGCCCGACTCCGTCGGCCACCAGCCCCTCGCCGACCGCCGACGAGAGCCGGAACGGGCCGCTGTGGTCGGCCGGTTCGCTGGATCCGAAGAGCACCGTCTACTGGACCCAGAGCAACCTCGTCCTCAAGACGACCCAGCCGCTCACCTCGCTCACGGTCGAGATCCGCATCGTGCAGACCGGCGGGGCGAAGAGCACCGGGACCTGGCAGACCCTGCCGGGTGACGACTTCACCGTCACCGTCCAGGAGGCCGGCGGCGCGCTGGTCTACCGCTGGGTCCTCAAGCCGGGCCTGACCGTGCCGGCCGGGAACCATGAGTTCGCCGCGCAGTTCAACAACGGCGCGGGCGGGCACAGTGCCGCGGGCGACGGCTACCGCGTCGGCGCGCGGGGTTCGGGCGGTTCCGCGTCGGTTCGGGGAGGGTTCGTCCCGACACGGTGAACGCCGCTGAGCGGCAACCCTTGTGGGCGTGGCGGCAACTGGCGGGTGACCGGGACCGGATCAAGACCCGCTGTGCCAGAAGGACATGCCGTTGTCAGATCAGAACCGCTCTCATCGTCGCCGCCCGGCGACCCGCCGTGTGATCGCCGCCTCCGTGGTCCTCGCCGCCGCGGGCGCCGCCGTGCCACTGGTCGCCCTGGCCGCACGTACGCCGGAGGCCGCCGCACCGGCCACGGCCGCCGACGCGGCGGCCGGCAGCGGCCGTTACTTCGGCACGGCAGTGGCCGCGGGCAGGCTCGGCGACTCCACGTAGGCGTTCGGCCCCTTCACGAACTGGTCGGACATGGCGTCGGCCCGCCAGACCGGCATGAGCCAGAAGGCGGTGGCGCCCACGCTGTTCTACTTCGCGCCCAAGAAGGTCTGGTGCTGGCGTACCAGTGGGGTCCGTCGCCCTTCAGCTACCGCACATCCAGCGACCCCACTGACCCGGGACCCCTGCAACCTGCAGTTCCTCTACCAGGGCAAGACCCCGAACACCCCGCCGGGCACCTCCTACGACAACCTGCCGTACCGCCCCGGCATCCTCACCCTGAAGCGCTGACCCGCCTCCCGGAGTCTCCAGCCCGACGAAGATGACGAATGGCGCCCCCATCGAAGAGATGGGGGCGCCATTCGTGGTGAGTGCTGCGCCGCTACTTAAGCGCTGTACCACCCGAGTTGTGATAGGCGATCGTCTTGTTGATCAGGTTTCCGCCGTCGGACTCGACCGTGGTCTGTTCGTCCTGCCCTGCGCCGAAGAACAGGCCGGCGACGTGGGCGTTCGCGACCTGGTCCATGTGGGCGAAGAACCAGTCCACCTTGTCGTCCTTGTAGTGGTTGCGGGTGTTGTTCTGCGCCATGTTGCCCAAGGGGATCTGCCACAGGACCACCGGCTTGCCCACGGACTCGGCCATCGTCTTGTAGAACTTCAGCGCGGCGGCGGCCCTCTGGTCGTTCCAGAAGTGGTCACTGCCGCCGTGGGCCGACTGCGCGTACCAGCCCGCGTCGCGGTCCGACACATCGGTGGCCAGGAAGTCGGCGTTCTTCGCCCCGAAGCTCGCGTAGTCCTTGACGCACGCCTGCGTGTTGGTCTCCCAGTCGAAGCAGGAAAGGTGCATCCCCGCGGCGGTGTTCGGCGCGTACTTGTGCGCCATCGAGATCAGGCACTGGGCGAGTCCGGCGGCGCTGTTCTCCTGCGATCCGCAGTCCTTCGGATTCGCGCCCGAGACCTGTGCGGGAACCTGGTGCGGATCGCCGAGCGAGCGGACGAAGCCCCAGAAGTCGGGCTCCAGGTCGATCGCGTCGTGCGACGTGCCGATCTTCTGGAGGAAGAAACGGTAGTCGTTCAGGTACCGGGTGAGCAGGTCGAGCCGGTTGATGGCCTTGACCTCGCCCGGACCGTCGCCCTCGCCTGCCGCATCCCCGAGGTCGCGCAACGAGTACCAGGTCCAGAGCATCTTCTGCGGACGCGGGCTGCCCTTGTACGTCGCGTGGGCCGCCACGTCGTCCCGCCAGGTCACGTACGTGCCGGGCGCCGTGGTGCTGCCGTTCCAGCAACCCCACCAGCCCGACCACCCGTCCTGGCATTTCGCTGCCGTGTAGTAGTCCGACGAGGGCGCGGGCTGGCTGTGCACATAGGCGTAGCGCGCGTCGAACGGTGCGGCGGCCGCCGAGGCGTCGGACATCGAGCCGCCGATGAGCACGGTGTCACTGCCCATGAACCGCTTCGCCGAACTACCGCCACCCGCGGGCGACGAAGACGAAGGCGAAGACGATGGTTGATTGTCGCTCGGAGTCGGGCTTGCGGGAACGCCGCCGGCCGGCGCGGTGGGCGTACCGCCGCCGCCGACACTTCCGGCCGGGACGAGTTGCCACTGCTGATCGGCGCCGCCCCGGTCGCGGTTCTGGACGACGCCGCCCCCGTCGGCCTTGGCTGCGTTTCTGACACCGACAGCCATGCCACTGAAGCGATTGACCAAACGCACGTAGCCGTTGGACGATTTGGCCAGCTTGAACTGCTGATTCCTGCCGTTCAGGTCTTTCCACTGCACGAGGGCGGAGCCCGCGGTCTTCGACCGGCCGAGGTTGTCCAGCACCTTGCCGGAGGTCCGGTTCTTCAGCCGGTAGTACCCGTCACCCGCGTCGATGAACCGCCACTGCTGGTTGGCCCCGCCGTGGCGCGCCCACTGCACCACCGCCGCGCCGTCGTTCTTGGCGGAGCCGCGGTCGTCCAGCACCTTGCCGCTGTTGCGGTTGACCAGCACGTACCACTTCTTCAGATCCAGGGTTTTCTGGTCCGCCGAAGCCTGGCTGACCACGACAGCCGAGCCGGCCACGACCACCATGGCGAGACCCCCCCAGAGTCCCCGACGCGCGAGCAACCGACGACCACGATGCCTCGGACGACCACCGCGCGTGGGTGGACCGGGGACATGTCTGTGCTCTCGTTCCAGGGACATGCCTGTGCTCTCTTTCAGCTGTTGCATCTGACCGGACCACTTGGCCGGACAACGCTGAGTGGTCCGAGAGGCCGAAAAAAGTTGCCGCGAAGAGCCACAGTTTTGTCTCGCCTTGACCGCTTCCCGTTCGCTGCGGAGTGCGGCACGGCTGACGTCGGCGGTGGCGAACGCCTGATGGCCGCTCCCGGTCCTCGCCCGCAGGCGAGTTAACGGGCCAGGGCCACGACGGAGGGTTCGGCGGGCCGGCGCGACGGTTCCATGGCCGGTGGGCGTGGTTCGGTGTCAGAGGGTTCGGGCCGCAGCGGCGTCGCGGAGGAGTCCGGCGAAGGTCAGGGCGGCGGGGGTGAGCGAGTGGTCGGCCATGCGAACCAGGAGGATGCGGCGGACAGGGGCCGGCGGCTGGAGGGGCAGGACGTTCACGCCGGGTCGGATGCCCTCCAGGGCCAGCGTGGGAGCGAGGGCGACGCCGATGCCGGCGGCGACCATGGCCTGGGCCTCCTGGTAGTCGTGGGCCTCGTAGGCGATGTGGGGCTCGAAGCCGACGGCGCGGCAGCCGCGGACGAGTGCTTCGGCCACCGGGTGATGGTCGGCGCGCGTGATCCAGGGGTCGTGTGCGAAGTCGGCGAGTGAGGCGGCGTCGCGGCCGGCGAGTGGATGGTGGTCGCCGACGAGAAGGGCTGGCGGGTCGTCGAGGAGTGGGGTGACGACGATGTCCTCCCGGTCGATTCGGCTCCAGTCGTAGTCCCACATCAGCGACATTTCGGTCTCCCGGTTCTCCAGCATGGTCCAGAGTCCGGCGATGCGGGCGCTGCGGACGGTCAGCCGTACGTCGGGGTGGGCGTCCCGGAAGGCGATCACGGCCTGCGGGAGGAGCGAGGCACCGACGGTGGGGAAGGTGCCGATACGCAGGGTGCCCGCGCGCAGGCCGGCGAAGTCGGCGAGTTCGTTCTCCGCGGCCTGCAGTTCGCGTTCGATCCGTTCCCCTCGTTCGGCCAGGGCCCGTCCGGCGTCGGTGGCGGTGACGCCCCGCGCGTGGCGTTCCAGCAGGGGCTGTCCTGCCTCCGTTTCCAGACGGCTGATCTGCTGCGATACCGCTGACGGTGTGTAGTTGAGGGCGCGGGCGGTAGCTGTCACCGAGCCGCGCCGGGCGACCTCGGTGAACAGCAGGATGCGCCGGACGTCGAGCATGCCGCTACCTCCAGCGTTCACTTCAGCTTAATGGCCATGCAGATTTCCGAGATTGTACTTCACGCTGCCGTAACCCACCGTGGAGGACACCACGCACGGCGAGACCGTCGGTGGGCTTCCCCTTCCATGGCTGTGAGGAGTCGGTTGTGCTGCGTCTGCAGGGCGAGATGATCCGCGGAGGAACCAGCAAATGCTGGATCTTCGACCACCGCGACGTGGCCGCCACGGGCGTGGATGTCGATGCCCTGCTGCTCGCCGCCTTCAATGCCGCCGACCCCCGTCAGATCGACGGCGTGGGCGGCGCTTCCTCCACCACCTCCAAGGCAGCCGTCGTACAGGCGTCGACCCGACCCGGTGTGGACATCGAGTACGCCTTCGCACAGGTCGGCATCGGCGACGAACGCGTGGAGTGGGCCAGCAACTGCGGCAACTGCGCCACTGCCGTGGCCCTGTACGCCGTCCACCACGATCTCGTGCCGATCGAGTCGGACACCACCACCGTCCGGATGCTCAACGTCAACACCGGGGCCCGCCTCACCGGCACGATCCCCACCCCCGCGGGCGTGGCCCCGGAGGAGGGCAGGGCCGTGGTGCCGGGTACCTCGGCGCCCGGCGTGCCGGTCCTGCTCGGGTTTCAGGACCCGGCGGGCTCGACGACCGGCCACGCACTGCCGACCGGCCGGGCACTGGACGAGCTGACCGGCCCGGACGGTCCCGTCGAGGCATCCCTGGTGGACGCCGGCGCGCCGGCCGCGCTCTTCGAGGCCAAGGCGTTCGGCCTCGACGGCACGGAATCCCTCACCGCGTTCGCCACCGCAGTGCCCGCGCTGACACTGCTGCGCCGCCAGGCAGCTCTGGCCATGGGCCTGGCCCGCGAGGGCGACCCGGTCAGCCATGCGGTGCCGAAGGTGGGCATCGTCGCCCGACCTGCCCCCTATCGCACCACCCAGGGCACACTCGTCAACCAGGACGAGTACGACCTGGCCGTACGCATGGTCTCCATGCACGCCCCACACCCGGCGATCGGCCTGACCTCCGCCGTGGCCCTGGCCACGGCCGCCGCCACCCCTGGCACCCTCGCCCACCGCGTCGCCCGGCAGACCGCCGACGGCACGCTGCGCCTGGGCACCCCCGCCGGCGTGATCACCACCCGAGCCGTCCCCGCACCGGACGGCGCGTCCCCCACGGTGCTGCTGCACCGCGCCGCCCGGCGTATCGCCCGAGCCGAACTCCTCGTTCCCGTCCTGGAAGGACGCCCCGCATGAGCCGCAACGACGCCGCCCCGGGTACCGTCACCGCGCCACCGGACCGCATCCGCCGGATGCTGTCCCACCTCTACATCCAGTGCTTGATCGCCGTCCTCCTCGGCGCCGTAGTGGGCTGGCTGTGGCCGTCCGTCGGCGCTGATCTCAAGCCGCTCGGCGACGGTTTCATCGCGCTGGTGAAGATGTTCATCGCGCCGATCATCTTCTGCACGGTCGTCCACGGCATCGCCTCCATGGGCAACGCCCGCGCGGTCGGCCGCGTGAGCCTGAAGGCCCTGGTCTACTTCGAGGTGCTGACCACCGTGGCCATGGTGATCGGCCTGGTCGTCGTCAACGTCGTCAAGCCGGGCAGCGGTCTGCACGTCGACCTCTCGACCCTGACCACCAAGGGCCTGCCGCCGGAGGCGACCACGGCTCACGAGGGCTTCGCCGAGTTCGTCCTCGCCATCATCCCAGCCACCCTGGTCAGCGCCCTGACCGGCAACGAGATCCTGCCGGTGCTGCTGGTGTCGGTGCTGTTCGGCTTCGGCCTGCACGCCAGCGGAGAGGCCGGCCTGGGCATCGCCCGGGGCATCGAGAAGTTCTCCACGGTCCTGTTCACGCTCATCCGCTGGATCATGCGGCTCGCCCCCATCGGCGCGTTCGGCTCGATGGCCTTCACCATCGGCAACTACGGCCTGGGCACCCTGCGCCACCTGGCCCTGCTCGTCGGCTCGTTCTGGCTGACCGCCCTCCTCTTCGTTCTGGTCGTCCTCGGGACCGTGATGCGCCTGAACGGACTGCGGCTGCTGCCCTTCCTGCGCTACATCAAGGAAGAACTGCTGATCGTCCTGGGCACGTCCTCCACCGAGCCCGTCCTGCCGCGCATGATGGGCAAGCTCCAGCACCTGGGCGCCTCGAAACCGGTCGTCGGCATCACGCTGCCCGCCGGCTACTCCTTCAACCTCGACGGCACCGCCATCTACCTGACCATGGGCTCGGTCTTCCTGGCCCAGGCCCTCGGCATCGACCTCAGCCTCACCCAGCAGCTGTCCATGCTCGCTGTCATGCTGCTCACCTCCAAGGGCGCCGCAGGCGTAACCGGCTCCGGCTTCATCGCCCTGGCCGCCACCCTCAGCGCCGTGCCGCACGTCCCCGTCGCCGCCCTCGCGCTGATCTTCGGCATCGACCGGTTCATGTCCGAAGCCCGCGCCCTGACCAGCCTCGTCGGCAACGGCGTCGCCACCCTGGCCGTCGCCCGGTGGGAGGGCGAGCTGGACGAGGACCGCGCGAAGGCCGTCCTGCGCGGAGAGATCCCCTACGCCCCCACCCCCGCTCCCGCCGCGGTGACAGCCGAGCCCGAACCGACGGAGACACCAGCACCAACCCACGTCCCCGTCCCCGCCGCAAGCTGACGTCGCGCTGCGACAAGTGCGTGCCAGTCAGCGTGCGTGAGGGACAGCGCGGGCCCTGCCCGTCTACCAGGTCCTCGCCGGCAGTACACCCGTCATGGTCACGACTCAGAAGGTGCTCGTCGCCCGGCTGGGCGACGAGCATGGGAGCCGGCTGCTGACCTCGGATGGTCGTCCCCGACGATCACCGTTCTGGCACGAATCTGGCACGCGGCAATAGATCACCGTGCACAGCAAAGAGGCCCAGGTCGCTGACCTGGGCCTTGATCATGGAGCGGGTGACGAGAATCGAACTCGCACTCTCAGCTTGGGAAGCTGATGTTCTACCACTAAACTACACCCGCGTAAGACGCCGGACGGTGCCGGTGTCGGGACGCGTGGTCACTTTACCCCATACCTGGCCCCGGGTGCTGAAGCCCTGGGGCCTCGGTGCGTCACAGGGGGGTGGACGCGGCTGCGGGCGGCCGGAGTTGGGGCGTACGGTGGGGGCGTGGGAGAGGGTTCGGGCGGGGTCGGAGTGCCGCCTGGAGGGTCCTCCCGTTGATCCCGTAATGTGGCTTTTGTCGTCAGGGCAACAAGCCAGATGCGGCTCTTGGGGAAGGGACTCTAGGACTTGATGGAGCGCACCGTCGTCCGCTGTGCCGATGGGCACGTGTTCAGTACCGCTTCGTTCCCGATGCAGCAGGCCGAGCGGCTCGGCCCCGGTCGGCTCCTCCGTTGTCCACGGTGTGCCCGGCTCCGCAGTGTGGTGCCGGTGACCTTGGCAGCGGTGCGGAGCGCGCAGCGGTCGTAGGACGTCGCGGGAAGCGGCAGCAGCAGGTATTCGGGGAAGTGGCGCGGGCGCGCGGGTCCGACCGATGGTGGTCGGTCCGCGCGCCTTGCGTATCCTCGGGGCGTGCTTCTCTCAGACAAGGACATCCGGGCCGAGATCGACGCCGGGCGGGTGCGGATCGATCCCCACGACGACTCCATGGTGCAGCCGTCCAGTATCGACGTGCGCCTCGACCGCTACTTCCGGGTGTTCGAGAACCACCGGTACCCCCACATCGATCCGTCCGTAGAGCAGGCCGATCTGACGCGGCTCGTGGAGCCGGCGGGGGACGAGCCGTTCATCCTGCACCCCGGGGAGTTCGTCCTCGCCTCGACGTACGAGCTCATCAGCCTCCCCGACGACCTCGCCTCGCGGCTGGAGGGCAAGAGCTCCCTCGGCCGGCTCGGGCTGGTCACGCACTCCACCGCCGGGTTCATCGACCCCGGCTTCTCCGGGCACGTCACGCTGGAGCTGTCGAACGTCGCCACCCTGCCGATCAAGCTGTGGCCGGGCATGAAGATCGGTCAGCTGTGCATGTTCCGGCTGAGCTCGCCGGCCGAGTTCCCCTACGGCAGTGAGCGCTACGGCTCCCGGTACCAGGGGCAGCGCGGGCCCACGGCCTCCCGGTCCTTCCTCAACTTCCACCGGACGCAGGTGTGAGCGTGCGCGACGTGCGCGAGAACCTCACCTACGAGCGGTTCGGCGTCGCCGTGCGCGAGCTGGCGCAGACCATCGCCGACGACGGGTACGAGCCGGACATCGTGCTGAGCATCGCCCGCGGTGGGGTGTTCGTCGCCGGCGGCCTCGCCTACGCCCTGGACTGCAAGAACATCCACCTGGTGAACGTGGAGTTCTACACCGGTGTGGGCACGACGCTGGAGATGCCCGTCATGCTCGCGCCGGTGCCCGACACCGTCGACTTCTCCGACAAGAAGGTCCTCATCACCGACGACGTCGCCGACACCGGCAAGACGCTGAAACTGGTGCGCGACTTCTGCCTCGACGCGGTCGCCGAGGTGCGCAGCGCCGTCGTCTACGAGAAGTCGCAGTCGCTGGTGAAGTGCGAGTACGTGTGGAAGCGGACCGACGACTGGATCAACTTCCCGTGGAGTGTGGACAGACCCGTCGTCCGGCGTTCCGGGCAGGTTTTCGACGCCTAGGGCCCGGCCGGTGGCCGGCGTGTGACGGAGAAGGGCTCCCGGCGGTGTGCCGGGAGCCCTTTCTGGTCGTCCGTGTCGCGGCGGCTAGAACGTGCCCAGTTTGACGATCGACAGGAGGGCGATTAGCTGGATCGACGACGCGCCCAGGGCCTTGGGCCAGGGGAGGTCGTGGGAGCGGGCGACCATGAGGGTCAGCAGGGCGCCGGCCGCGATCCAGGTGGCCCAGCCGAGGGCCTGGACGAAGGTCGCCTCGCCGCCGAAGAACATGGCGAAGACCAGGCGGGGTGCGTCGGTCAGGGACATGATCAGCATGGACAGGCCGACCGTGGGCTGCCAGGCGCCGTCGCCGCCGAGCTGGCGGGCCAGGGTGTGGGTGACCACGCCCAGGACGAAGGAGCTCAGGACCATCGCGACGGCCGTCGTCAGGACGATCGGGATCGCGTTGGACAGGGTGGCGTTTATCGCGTCCCTGCGGGCGCCGTCGAAGCCGAAGACGGCGAGCAGGCCGTAGAGGAAGGTGACGACGAGGGCCGGGCCCCACATCGTGTAGTCACGCATCTGCAGGAAGGTCCGGTTCGGGGACGTCGCGATGCCTCTCAGCAGGTCCTTCCAGTGCAGACGCGGGCCGATCGGGCCCGCCGGGGCCGTGCCCGCGCGGTAGGTACCGCCCTGGGTGTAGGGATCGTCGCCGACCGAGAACGCCTGGGTGTGGCCCGGGTTGTTGGCCGCGTACGGGTCGGGGCCGCCCTGCTGGTACGGGGTGCCGTCACCGAAGTACTCCGGCTCGTCGCCGTAACCGCCGCGCTGCCCGCCGCCCTGCGGCCACTGGCCGCCTCCGCCGCCGTACTGCTGCTGAGGCGGGTGGGGCTGCGGCGCCTGCGGGTAGCCGTACGACTGTCCCGCCCCTGGTCCGGGGCCCTGTCTCGGTCCCGGCCCCTGGGGCGCCTGCTGCCCGTACGGAGGTTGTTGCGGTCGCGTTTGCGGAGTGCCGTTGTTCCGGCCGCCGCGTCCGATCCTGAATCCAGCCACGCTCCCGAACGTACCTGGTCCCGGGAAGTCACGGGCCGGCCCCGACCGTCCGGGCCCGGCTTTGCTGCCGACCTGTGACATCCCCTAAGGGGCCGGGGGGCCGTTTCCCCGAAGTCCCTCGGGGGACCGCCGTACGGGCTACGGCACCCGCCGCCGTACTGGCTACGGCACCCGCCGCCGTCCGGGTCGCTGCACCGCTCCCGCGTCCGGTCCGACGGTCTCAGTGGGACTGCTCAGCCGAGGCGGCGGCTGTCGGCCGGGCGCGTTCGGGCATGTCGTGTCCCGGCCGGGGGAGGTCGCCAAGTGGGCGACCGGGTACGGCTGTTCAGCGGCGTGAAGGAGTTCGGAGGGGATCAGCCGTCAAGGGGACTGCCGCCCCCGTCCCCCCGTCCGCGCGTACGGCGACGCCCCCAGGTCCGGAGGGGCCTGGGGGCGTCGGAGGGTGTCGGGGACGGCGCGGGCCTACTCGACCGGCTGCGGTTCCGGCTCGTTCTCGGAGTCGACCGTGCCCGCCGGGGGCTCGTCGTCGGCCGGGGTCCGTACCGAGTCCAGCAGCAGCTGGGCGACGTCGACGACCTGGATCGACTCCTTGGCCTTGCCGTCGTTCTTCTTGCCGTTGACCGAGTCGGTCAGCATGACCAGGCAGAACGGGCAGGCCGTCGAGACGATGTCCGGGTTGAGGGAGAGGGCCTCGTCGACACGCTCGTTGTTGATGCGCTTGCCGATCCGCTCCTCCATCCACATCCGCGCGCCGCCGGCACCGCAGCAGAAGCCGCGTTCCTTGTGGCGGTGCATCTCCTCGTTGCGCAGACCCGGCACGCTCGCGATGATCTCGCGCGGCGGCGTGTAGATCTTGTTGTGGCGGCCCAGGTAGCAGGGGTCGTGGTAGGTGATGATGCCCTCGACCGGGGTGACCGGGACCAGCTTGCCCTCGTCCACCAGGTGCTGGAGCAGCTGGGTGTGGTGGATGACCTCGTAGTCGCCGCCGAGCTGCGGGTACTCGTTGCCGATGGTGTTGAGGCAGTGCGGGCAGGTGGCGACGATCTTCTTGGCCGACCGGGGCTTCGCGGACTCGGGCAGCACCTTGCCCTCGTCGTCCGTCTCCTCGCCGAACGCCATGTTCAGCGCCATGACGTTCTCCATGCCGAGCTCCTGGAACAGGGGCTCGTTGCCGAGGCGGCGGGCGGAGTCGCCGGTGCACTTCTCGTCGCCGCCCATGATCGCGAACTTGACGCCCGCGATGTGCAGGAGCTCGGCGAACGCCTTCGTGGTCTTCTTGGCGCGGTCCTCGAGGGCGCCGGCGCAGCCGACCCAGTAGAGGTACTCGACCTCGGTGAGGTCCTCGATGTCACGGCCGACGACCGGGATCTCGAAGTCGACCTCCTTGGTCCACTCCAGGCGCTGCTTCTTCGCCAGGCCCCAGGGGTTGCCCTTCTTCTCCAGGTTCTTGAGCATCGTGCCCGCCTCCGAGGGGAAGCTGGACTCGATCATCACCTGGTAGCGGCGCATGTCGACGATGTGGTCGACGTGCTCGATGTCGACCGGGCACTGCTCGACGCAGGCTCCGCAGGTGGTGCAGGACCACAGGACGTCGGGGTCGATGACGCCGTTGTCCTCGAGGGTGCCGATCAGCGGGCGCTCGGCCTCCGCGAGAGCCGCGGCCGGGACGTTCCCGAGCTGCTCCGCCGACGCCTTCTCCTCGCCCTCCATGGTCTTGCCGCCACCCGCGAGCAGGTAGGGCGCCTTGGCGTGGGCGTGGTCGCGCAGCGACATGATCAGGAGCTTGGGGGAGAGGGGCTTGCCGGTGTTCCAGGCCGGGCACTGCGACTGGCAGCGGCCGCACTCGGTGCAGGTGGAGAAGTCCAGCAGGCCCTTCCAGGAGAACTGCTCGACCTGGGAGACGCCGAACACGTCGTCGTCGCCGGGGTCGGTGAAGTCGATCGGCCGGCCGCCGGACGTCATCGGCTGGAGGGCGCCGAGGGCGGTCCCGCCGTTCGCGTCGCGCTTGAACCAGATGTTGGGGAAGGCCAGGAACCGGTGCCAGGCGACGCCCATGTTGGTGTTGAGCGAGACCGTGATCATCCAGATCATGGTGGTGCCCAGCTTGATCATGGCGGTCAGGTAGACCAGGTTCTGCAGCGTGCCGAGGCCGAGCCCCTTGAAGGCCAGGACCAGCGGGTACGAGGCGAAGTACGCGGCCTCGAAGTGGTCCACGTGGTGCAGCGCGCCCTCGAGGCCGCGCAGGACGTAGATCGCCAGGCCGATGGTGAGGATGACGTACTCGACGAAGTACGCCTGGCCCATCTTGGAGCCGGCGAAGCGGGACTTGCGGCCGGGCCGGGAGGGCAGGTTCAGCAGGCGGATGACCATCAGCGTGAGGATGCCGAGGGTGGTCATCGCGGCGATGAACTCGATGTACAGCTCGTACGGCAGGAAGTCGCCGATCACCGGGAGCGTCCAGTCGGCCTGGAAGAGCTGGCCGTAGGCGGTGATGATGGTCGGCGGCAGCGTCAGGAAGCCGATCGCCACGAACCAGTGGGCGACGCCGACGACGCCCCACCGGTTCATCCGGGTGTGGCCCAGGAACTCACGCACCAGCGTCACGCTGCGCGAGTAGGGGTTGTCGGTCCTGCTGCCGGCGGGTACGGGCTGACCCAGTCGGAAGTGCCGGACGAACTGGCCGACGGCGCGTGCGAGCAGTGCCACGCCGACCACGGTCAGGACCAGCGACACGATGATCGCGGCGAGTTGCATCTTGGGGGCTCCTCGGGCCTGCGAGGCGTTCTTCGAGCGTGATTACTAAGCGGTAACTTATGCGGTTCTCTGAGACTACCCGCATCTCGCGCCGCACTGTAGTCAGCCGTGCGGTGATCTGTGCTACTGAGGGCTGCCTCAGTGACCTTGGCGCGGCGGCGCGCGGATCCTGGGTGCAATTCACCGGATATCATCACATTCGGATTAGCTTGGTGGGGTGCTCTACGGGATCGCAGCCGCCACCACAGCCCTGTTGCTCGCCGCCGTGCTCACCGCGGCGCTGCGGGTCCCCGCCCTGCGTCTCGGCGCGGTCGACCGGCGGCGCCAGCGCCCGGTCCCGCTGTTCGGCGGGGTGGCCGTGGTGCTAGCCGCCTGTCTGGTGGCGGGGGCCGGGAACTGGACCGGGGTCGCGCCGCTCGGCGACATGGGGCGGCTGCTGGTCGCCGGGGCGGGCGTCGCCCTCCTCGGGCTGATCGCCGACCTCCGGCGGGTCAAGGCCCGGTTCGTACTCGGCGGCACGGCCGTCGCGGCGGCCTGCGTGGTGCCCTACGAGGAGACCGGGCTGCCCGCCGGACTGCTGGCGGTGGGCTGGATCGTCTTCGTGGCCGCCGGCTTCAAGGCGCTCGACCACGCCGACGCGCTGGCCGGCACCGTGGGGGTGATCACCGCCTTCGGGGTGGGGGCGTGCGCGGCAGCCGAGATGTTGGACGGGCTCGCGGTGCTGCTGAGCGTGCTGGCCGCCGCGCTGACCGGGTTCCTCATGCACAACTGGCATCCCGCGCGGATCGCGCTCGGGGCGTGCGGCTCCCTGTTCGTCGGCTTCGTGCTGGCCTCGGCGGCCGTGTTCACCCGCAGCGGGTACGAACTGGGGCCCAGCGTGGGCGTGTTGTTCGCACTGACCGCGGTCGGGAGCGCCGACGTCGTGCTCGTCCTGCTGTCGCGGCGGCTGGCCGGGCGGCCCGCTCTGCGCAGTGGGCCGGACCATCTCGCCCACCGGCTGCGGCGGCTCGGGCTCACCCCGCAGGGCACGACGGTCCTGCTCGGTGTGGGTTCGTTCTCCGGGGTACTCGTGGGGGTGCTGGAGCACCTGGGCTGGGTCGCGGAGTCCGGGGCGTTCTGGGTGGCGGCCGGCGCCCTGGTCCTGGTCCTCGGACTGCTGAGGATCAAGGTCTACGGGGTTAGGCGGCAGTCGGTTCACCCGCCTCGGTCGGCTCCCTCCACCGCATCCGTGCAGGTCAGCGGGCACTTGCGTGTAAGGAGCGGATAAGAGTTGAGCCTTGTCGACTCAGCTCTGTTGACCGAGCGGAGCCAGTGATGCACACTTGAGCCTGTTCCACTCAAGTCATCGCTGGAGGAATCAACCATGGCACGTGCGGTCGGCATCGACCTGGGCACGACTAACTCCG
>NZ_JBEXCW010000072.1:0-43592 GCF_040605435.1 Streptomyces sp. NPDC005574 | reverse complement strand
CGGGGACGATGGTCCCCGGGGAGTCCCGCGCGCTTGCTGCGCCCCACCGGTGTCCGCTACGCGGCCATGGGGGTGAAGGGGAGCAGGTCCTGGTCGTCCTCTCCCGGGCGGACCACGCCGTAGGTGTTCTCTGGGACCTCGTTCCAGGCGCCGGGCAGGTCGCCCAGCGGCTCGGAGACGAAGAGGCGGGTGTCGTCGGATATCCCGCGGAGGAACGCCACGTCCGGGTGCAGCGCCCGGAGCGTCTCGACCTTGGTGCTGTAGTACAGCGAGCGGGAGGCACCCTGGCTGGAGTAGCGGAAGGCCCACAGGCCCCGCCCGTCGGTCACCGCCACCGTCATCTGCAGCGGGAACTCCACGCCGTGCCGGTGCCCGACCTCCTCCACCAGGCCCGCCATCCGCGCCACGGCGCCCGGCGGGTCCTTCTCCAGGCCGAAGGTGAGGGCCAGGAAGAACATCATCTCGGAGTCCGTCGACCCCTCGATGTCGAGGAAGAGGTCCGGGTCCACGACGAGGGCCAGGTCACGCCGCATCCGGTGGAATTCGGCGATCGCCCCGTTGTGCATCCACATCCAGTGGCCGTGCCGGAACGGGTGGCAGTTGGTCTGCTGCACCGCCGTCCCGGTCGAGGCCCGGATGTGCGCGAAGAACTGATGCGAACGGACGTGGTTGGCGATCTCCCGCAGGTTGCGGTTGCTCCACGCCGGGGCGGTGTCCCGGACGACCGCCGGAGTGTCGACGTCCGTCGCGTACCAGCCGACGCCGAACCCGTCGCCGTTGGTCGTCTCGACGCCCAGCTTGGAGTGCAGGCTCTGGTCGATCAGCGAGTGCGCCGGTCGGTAGAGGATCGCGTCGAGCAGGATGGGTGTTCCCGAGTAGGCCAGCCACCGGCACATCGGCTACCGCCTTCCTTGTGCTTTCTCGTGCGGGCGCCGTCAGCGGGCGGACGCGGTGGGGGCCGCGGGCGTGGCGCCGGTGCGTTCGGCGGGACCGGAGCCGCTCAGGACCAGTTCCTTGGCCCTGCGGAACTCGTCGTCCGAGATGTCGCCGCGGGCACGGATCTCGGAGAGCTTGGCGAGCTCGTCGACGCTGCTGGTCCGGCCGTCGCCGCCCTGTGCGGTCTGCCGGATGTAGCTGTCGAACGCCATCTGCTGGTCGCGCGCCTGCGCCACCTCACGCCGGCCCATGTTCTTGCCACGGGCGATCACGTAGACGAACACGCCCAGGAAGGGCAGGAAGACGACGAAGACCAGCCAGCCGCCCTTGGCCCAGCCGCTCATCGTGTCGTCCCGGAAGATGTCCACGACGATCCGGAACAGCAGAACGAACCACATGATCCACACGAAGAACACCAGCATGGACCAGAAGACGCTCAGCAGCGGATAGTCGTAGGCGAGGTACGTCTGCCCACTCATGTCTTTCCTCCGATCCGGGCCTTCGCCCGGCAGCAGTTCGATGACGTAGTCAGCGTGCCCGCGGCGAGCGCCGTCGTCCTCACCCGAGAAGGGTGAGCGTGCGGGCCGCCGCCCCGGCTCACGGGACCGCATCCCCGGTGCCCCGGGCGGTCCGGTCCGGTTCGGCGGCCGCGGCGGCCAGCACCGCCACCAGCGCGAGCACGATCAGGATCAGACCGACGACCAGCACCACCCCGCCGATCGTGGGGTGGTTCCAGAGCAGCAGCGTCAGCGCGCCCGCCCCGATGGCCACACCCGTGATCCAGGTGTGGTGGGTGCCGAGCCAGCGCCCGGCCGACCCGGTGCGCAGTCCGGCGCCGCTCAGCGTCCGGCCGGCCGCCGTGGCACCGCGATGGGTCATCGCCCGGGTCCAGCGGGCCGGACGCCCGGGGCCGTAGAGATAGGCCGTCAGCGCCACGATCAGGAAGACGACCAGCAGGGTGCGCGTGCTGTCCCGCAGGAAGCGCAGGAAGGTGTCGAAGATCGCGGCGGCGGTGTCGGGCGGCAGCGCGCCGACGGGCACCGCGTCCAGGTACACCCGTCGTACGACGGCCAGCGCGACGAGCAGCACCACCATCATCACGCTGACGCCGAGGGACGTGATCATCAGCATCAGGCGGTGTCCAGGGGCCGTCCACACCGTGAGGGCGCCGAGGGCGAGCACCACCAGGGGCAGCCAGGTGCCGAGGATGTCCAGCAGCCGCATCCCGTCCTGGGCCTTGCCCAGTTCCTCGGTGCGGAAGAGGGTGACCGTCCGTTCGCTGTCCGGGATGGCGGCCGCCTTGTCGAAGCCCCGGTCGACGAGGCGTTGCCGTACCTGGTCGACCACGGTGCCGATGTCGAGCTGGATGCTGTCCCCCTCGGCGCGCAGCGCGCCCTGCCCCTCGCCGGTGAGCATGCCGACCACGGCGGCGTGCGCCCGCCGGTTCGAGTCCTCCCACGCCTGCCGGAACGCGTCGCTGGTGACGACCCGTTCGACGTTGCGGCGCACCACCGTGTCGACCGCGGAGCGCAGCGGGGCTTCGAGCGCCTGCGCGCCCTGCACCACGCGGGGCGGGGACCCGGCGTCCTCGAGGACCTTGGTGAGCGAGTCCGTCACCGCCCTGACGTCGACCTTCTTCACCACCCGGGCGGTCAGCCGGTCGGTCACGGTCTTCTGTACGGCCGGGTCCGAGGCGAGGGGCGCGACGGTCTGCACGTACCGGTCGGTGTCGGAGACGATGTCGTTCACCCACACGGCGACGACGGCCAGGGGCGCCAGTACCAGGGTCAGCACCAGCAGGATTCCGGCACCCGCCCGGCGCAGTCCCTTGTGGCGCATTCCCGCGGCCCGGCGCAGCCGTTCGTACTCCGCCCGTTCCGCCGCGCTGAGCTCGGCACCGGACTGCGTGGTTCTCCCGGAGTGGGCCGGTTCGGGGGCGCTGCCCGACGGGTCCATGGCTCCTCCTCGAGGTCGGTGCCGTTCCCAGCCGCGGCCGGCTGTCGTCCATGAGGTGACGCGGCGTCAAGGCGCTGAGGGCGTACGGAAGTCGGGCGTCCGCGGTGGAGAGGCGGGGCCGGGACCCGTACGGTCACGAGGGAGCCGTACGACGGGACGGCGCGCGTCCTGCCGGGCGGTGGCCGCGCACCGGGCCGGGCGCCCGGGTCAGCGGGCCGGCGCTCAGACGGTGCCCGCCGGGTCCTGCTGCAGCGCGGCCCGCGACCTGCGCAGGGCGGCCCGCCACGCGAACGCGACCGCCACCTCGACCAGCCCCAGCAGCACGAGCCACAGGCCGAGCAGGCGGGTCAGCGCCAGGGCCGACTCGGCGGGCAGGGCGAGCACCACGATCCCCGCGAGAACCGCGATCACCGCGGCGCCGATGACGAAGCCGCGGTGGGGCAGGTCCTTGGCTGCGAGGGCCGTGTAGAGGGTGAGGATGCCGGACACCAGCCAGACGACACCGACGATCAGCGAGAGCGCGGCGATGGTCTGCAGCGGGTTGCGCAGGCAGAGCACTCCGGCCAGGACGTACAGCACCGCGAGGAGCAGGCTGGGCAGCCGCTCGCCGTGGTCGTCGCGGGCGAAGGTGGCGACGAACCGGAACGACCCGGTGACCAGCAGGTACAGGCCGATGAGGATCGCCAGCACGTTGAGGGTCTCGTCCGGCCAGACCAGTACCAGGATGCCCGGGACGAGGGTGGCGACGGCCGAGCCGAGGATCCACGTCCAGGACCGCCCGAGCTTCGCCAGCACCTCGGCGGGGTCGTCGGCGGCCGGAGGGGCCGCCCCGTCGGGCCTGTGTTCCGGTCCGGTACGCGATGCCGGATCACGCGACACGGTCATGGCTCCTCCTCGCACGATCCAACGGGTCGCATCCGGACCGCCGACGGGGCGGTGTGCGGTGACCTCACGCACCCAGACTCCCGCCGGCCGGCGGCGTCCGGATCACCCTCGACGGGTGATCCCGGCGCGTTTACCCGACGATGGGGTGGGACGCCGAGGCCGCGCCCGTGAGCGGCGGAACGGACGAAAAGACACATGGAAGATCCAGAGGCTGCCGGGAAGGGGCCGGCGCCGTCCGGTACGGCCCCTGTCCGGGGGCGAACCGGCCGGCGCGCGGCCGCCCTGGCGCTGGCGCGTGCGCTGGGCGTCACGGTGGGGCTGCTCACCGCGTACTACCTGCTGCCTCTCGACGAGAACGTCAGCGGCGGCACCTCTGTCCTGCTGGTGACCGGCCTGGTGGCGGTCGCCCTCGTCTTCGTGTGGGAGGTCCGCGCGATCGTCCGCTCGTCCCACCCGCGGCTGAAGGCCGTCGAGGCCCTCGCCGCCACGCTGGTGATGTACCTGGTGCTCTTCGCGAGCGGCTACTACCTGCTGGAACGCTCCACCCCCGGGTCCTTCAGCGAGCCGCTGACCAGGACGGACGCCCTGTACTTCACCATGACCACGTTCTCCACGGTCGGCTACGGCGACATCACCGCCCGCTCCCAGACCGGCCGGGTGGCGACGATGTTCCAGATGGCCGGCGGGCTGCTCCTGGTGGGCGTCGCCGCGCGGATCCTCGCCGGAGCGGTCCAGGCGGGCCTCCGCCGCCAGGGGCGGGAGTAGCGGGTGGAGGCGGGAACAACGGGCGGGGGCTCCGCACCCGCCCCGCGCCGTGGCCGTGGCACATGCTCCGCGTCCGGCCCGTCACTCCGGCAGTTGGCGCATCTCCATCACCCGTAGGCCCAGGGACTGGCAGCGGGCCAGGAGGCCGTACAGGTGGGCCTCGTCGACCACGGGGCCGAACAGGACGGTCTGCCCGGACATCAGCACATGCTCGAGTTCCGGGAAGGCACTGGTCAGCGTCTCGGACATATGTCCCTCGACGCGGATCTCATAGCGCATCAGCTGCTCTCCCCCGGTGGCCTGGGACAGGCGGGCCGCGCCCTTCGTCTGCCCTTCGATGGTCCGTCCCGCCACGCCGTACGACCTCACCCTGCGGAGGTGATACTCCCGCGCCCACGGGTGGTGAGCTGCGTCGACGCGTCGTCAGTGCGTGAGGAACAGCTTGAACGAGATGATCACGAGCCCCAGCAGGAGGTTGATCGAGGCCGCGGTGACCACCAGACGCCAGGCGGCACCCGCGTGCCGTGCCGCGGCCGCCGACCAGCCCACCTGCCCGGCCACGGCCACCCCGAGCGCCAGCCACAGGGCGCCGTCGACTCCGAGGCCGAGCAGCGGGCTGACGGCCACGGCGATCGCCGGCGGGCCCGACGCCTCGACGATCGGCCACTCCTCCCGGCAGACGCGCAGCACCACCCGGCGGCTCAGCTGCCGCTGCGCCAGGCGCTCGCCGAACAGCTGGGCGTGCACGTGCGCGACCCAGAACGCCACCCCGGTGAGCAGGAGCAGCAGCACGAGCTCCAGGTGCGGGAAGGAACCCAGGGTGCCGGCGCCGAGGATCACGGAGGAGGCGATCATGGAGCCGTAGACGCCACCGGTGTAGTCGGCGTCGGCGCCGCGCTCCCCCCGGTGGGGACGGGGTGTGGTCTGTCCGGCCGTGGCCATCGCGGCCTCCCTTCACGGTCGGGGCGCCGGGCCCCGGGAATCGGCGCGGCGGATCCTCGGTCCCGTCCGGCCGGCCGGCTCGTCACACACGGGGTGTCGGGTCGAGCGCGCCGGCGGGTGCCCGGCCGGTGTCGGGCCGTTTCGTGCGGCCCGCGCCACCGGTGGGCAGGTGCGGTGTGACCAGGAAGGCGGCGAGCGTGATGCCTCCGGTGGCGAGGATCGCGGCCCGCAGTCCGTCCAGCTGCGCCGTCGCGTAGGAGTCCGTGACGGCGTCGACCTCCGCGGGCGGCAGCCCGGCGTCCTCCGCCGCCGTGCGCACCTCGCCGGTGGGGACGAAGCTGATCCCGGCCTCCAGGGCGACGCTCGTCTGCTGCTGGGTCTCCGCCGACAGGCGCGGGTTGTCCTGCACCTGGGTGGTGAAGGCGTTCGCGAGGGCGCCGATGAGGATCGATCCGATGAGCGCGGTGCCCAGGGCGGAGCCCAGGTTCTGGGCGGTGAACTGGAGACCGCCGACCTCGCTGCGCTCCTCCTCGCCCACGCTCGACTGCACCACGTTGCCGAGCTGGGAGGCGAGCAGGCCGACGCCCACCCCGAGCAGGGCCATGGCTCCGGCGAACTGGGCGTCGTCGATGACCGGGTCGATGGTCGCCAGCAGCCACACGATGGCGGCGACCAGGATCACCAGGGCCAGCCGGACCACCTGGCGCGGTCCGGCGAAGCGTCCGAGCCGGGACGCGCCGAGGGAGGCGACGAGCATGGTGACGGACACGGGGAGCAGCCTCAGGCCCGTCTCGAAGGCGTTGAAACCCTGGACGACCTGGAGATAGAGCGGGATGGCGAAGAACAGTCCCAGCAGGATGAGGTTCTGGCTGAGCAGGGCCATCAGACCGGAGCGCAGCGGCGGAATCCGCAGCAGGGCCAGGTGGACCAGGGGGTCGGCACCGCGTGCCTCCCGGTGGCGTTCCCAGCGCACGAAGACGGCCAGTACGGCCACCCCGGCCGCGATGACGAAGAGCGTCGGCGCGAAGCCCAGCACGGTGAAGGGCGGGTTGCGGGGTTCCAGCCAGCCCCAGCTGCTGCTCTGCAGCACGCCGAGCACGCCGAGCGCCAGGCCGGTCGCGGAGAGCGCGGCGCCGACGCCGTCCAGCCGGGGGCGAGGGCCGGTCCGGGTGGTCTCCGTGATCGCCTTGCGCAGGCACAGGACGGCGGCGACGACCACGACCTCACCGGCGAAGACCAGCCGCCAGGTGAGGTACGTCGTCACCCAGCCGCCGAGCAGGGGGCCGACCGCGATGCCGGCGCCGGCGAGTCCGCCGATGACGCCGTAGGCGACGGCCCGGTCCCGTCCCCGGTAGGCCTCGGCGACCAGGGCCGCCATGGCCGGCAGCACCATCGCGGCGCCGAGCCCCTCGATGACCGACCAGCCCAGCACGAGGACCCACAGGGTGGGTGACACGGCGGTGAGGGCCGACCCGACGCCGTAGACCATGAGACCGAGGAGGAAGACGCGGCGGCGGCCGAGGATGTCTCCCAGCCGACCACCGATGATCATGAAGGCGGCCATGACCAGGGCGTACAGCGTGATGACGGCCTGGATGGCGGTGACCTCGGTGTCGA
Source organism: Streptomyces sp. NPDC005574 (assembly GCF_040605435.1). NCBI lineage: Bacteria > Bacillati > Actinomycetota > Actinomycetes > Kitasatosporales > Streptomycetaceae > Streptomyces > Streptomyces sp. NPDC005574. Next base: position 36,491 of record NZ_JBEXCW010000072.1, on the reverse strand, counting down.
AGTCCTCGACCAGTTGGCTGATGGAGACGTTCATGACGGACGTGTCCAGGACCATCAGGAACTGGGCCGTGCCCAGGACGATCAATGCCCGCCAGTGCCTCACCGTGTCCACCTCGCCGAGTCGGCCCGGGATGCCGGCGGAGTCCGCCGGGCGGCGGCCGGCATGTCCCCGTCCGCCAGCTCCATGGCAACGGACGTCGCGGCCGGCCGCCTCACCCGCCACGGGCGAGGCGCCCGGCGAGCGACCAGGCGGCCGGCCCGCTCCGGCGCCGTACTCACGGTAGGCGGCGGTCGGCGGCCCCGCACCTCGCCCGGGCTCGTGCCGCACACCCCCTCCCCGCCCGACCGCTCCCTGCCCCGCGCCCGAAATCGGTCCAGCGACCCGCGATTGGCCTTGGTCCGGCAGGTCGCACGGCCTCTAGCGTCGGGGCATGCGCATCCGAATTGTCGACGCCTTCACCGACCGTCCCTTCGCCGGCAACCCGGCCGGGGTGCTGCTCCTGGACGACTTCCCGGACGACGAGCGCCTCCAGCGGGTCGCCCTGGAGGTCAACCACGCGGAGACCGCCTTCGCGCACCGCCTCCCCGCGGGCGGGGACGCGGACTGGGCGCTGCGCTGGTTCACGCCCGCGGCCGAGGTCGCCCTGTGCGGACACGCGACGCTCGCCACCGCCCACGTCCTGCGCACGACCGGCGCCCATGAGGGCCCGGTGCGGTTCGCCACCCGCAGCGGTGTCCTCGTCGCGTCGCCCCACGAGGACGGTTCGATCACCCTGGACTTCCCGACGGCCCCGATCGCTCCGGTCGAGGTCCCGGACGGGGTCGCCGAGGCCCTCGGCGCCGTACCGCTCGCCGCCCTCGACACGGGTCCGTACGTCGGCGACCTGCTGCTGGAGTTGGCCGACGAGAAGACGGTCCTCGGTCTCTCCCCCGACCACCGGGCGCTCGGGGCGTACTCCGAGCGGGGTGTCATCGCCACCGCCCGCGCCGAGAACCCGGCCCTGGGCTACGACTTCGTGTCCCGCTGCTTCTTCCCGAACGTCGGCATCGACGAGGACCCGGTCACCGGCAGCGCCCACACGGCTCTCGCACCGTTCTGGTCGGAGCGTCTGGGCCGCCCCGTGCTCACCGGCCTCCAGGCGTCCGCGCGCTCCGGCCGCGTCCGCACGGAACTGCGCGGTGAGCGCACCCTGCTCACCGGGCGTGCGGTGACGGTGATCGAAGGCGAACTGCTGGCCTGACGGCGCGCCGAGACATGCGGCGCGCCGGGGCCGCACGGCGGGACCGGACCGCACGGCGGGAATGGACCGCACGGCGGGAATGGGACGTACGGCCGAGGGACGTACGGCACAACATGTACGCCCCTCGGCCGCCCCCTCACCCCGTGGGCAGCCACCCCACCTTCCCGGCCAGCAGCGCGTAGCCGACGAACGCCCCGATGTCGAGCAGGGAATGCGCCACCACCAGGGGGCCCACCCGACCCCAGCGGCGGTACAGGTACACGAAGACCACACCCATCGCCATGTTGCCGAGGAAGCCGCCGATGCCCTGGTAGAGGTGGTAGGAGCCGCGCAGTACGGAACTGGCCACCAGCGCGGCGGCCGGGGTCCAGCCCAGCTGGCCGAGCCGGCGCAGCAGGTAACCGACGACGATGACCTCTTCGAGGATCGCGTTCTGCAGCGCAGCGAGGACCAGCACCGGGAACTTCCACCACACGTCGGGCAGCGCCTCTGGCACCACCGTCAGGTTGAAGCCCAGCCCGCGCGCGGCCAGGTAGAACGCGATCCCGGTACTGCCGATCACGGCCGCCACCCCGGCCCCGCGGCCGAGGTCGGGCCAGGGCCGGGTACGGTCGAAACCGAGCGTGCGCAGGCCCTGCCCCTCCCGCAGCAGGAGGTGCGCGACCAGGGCCACCGGCACCAGCGCCGAGGCGATCCCGAACAGCTGCCAGGCGAGATCCAGCCAGGGACGGCCGGGTGCGGCCGAGCCGACGAGCGTGGTCGCCTGGTTCTTGAGACCCCCCGGCTTCGTGACCGATCCGACAAAGCTGATCAGGGCGGACACGCCGCTCGCACCGAGCGACAGGGCCAGGACGAGCAGTGTCTCGTCCCGGAGAATTCGTCGTGAGGGCCCGTCCTGAGAGAAAGAATCGGCCACCGGGCCCGCCTCCGCCTGCACACCTGCCTCCAGTTGAGTGTTCCTGCCTCACGCCCACCGGCGCCCCGCTAGGGTCTCGAAAGAACTTACGAAGATCGTGCGTGACAGGCCGTTGGGGGACGGACGCCGTACGGGCGTGCCTCCCCCTTTCGCATGCCGTACGGCCGTACTGCGGCACGAGGTTCGACAGGGAGGGGCACCACCGTCATGGGACGTCACAGCTTGCCCGATCAGTATGGGGCGGGCGGCAGCGACCCCCGCGTACGCGCACGCCGCCGCACGGTGGCCGTGGCCGCGGTCCTCGTGCTCATCGTCGCCGGCGGTGCGGCCGCAGCGGTGCGCAGCGGACTCCTCTCCTTCGGTTCCTCCTGCCAGGACGACGCGGTGCGGCTGAAGCTGGCCGCCTCCCCGGACCTGGCGCCCGCCCTGAGGGCCGCCGCCGCTCGGGCCCGCTCGGCGGACATCACCTCCGACGGCCAGTGCGTCGCCGTCGCCGTCACCGCCCGCGAGTCGTACGAGGTCGCCGACACCCTCATGGCGGGCAGGAGCCCCGACGCGCAGGTGTGGGTGCCGGACTCGGACGTGTGGGTCCAGCGGGTCACCGCGAACCGGGCCGCGACCCAGGTGACGGCGGCCGGCAACGTGGCCTCCACTCCGGTCGGCGTGGCCGTGGTCCCGGCGTCCGCGAAGTCGCTCGGCTGGCCGGACCGGACGTACAGCTGGATCGAACTGGCCGGAGCCACCCTGCGCGACGACACCCTCAGGCTGGGTGCCGCCGACCCGGCGCGCAGTGCGACCGGGCTGCTGGCGCTCACCCAGCTGAGCACCGCGGCCGCCGGCCTGAAGGACGGGGACACCCAGGCCGCGGCCATGATGAAGACGCTGTCGCAGCGCACCTCCGACACCGACGGCCAGGTGCTCGGCACCCTGCCCCGCGATTCCTCGGGCACCGAGCAGGGCAATCCCAGGCGCAACCAGGCTCTCGTCCTCACCGAGCAGTCGGCCTTCACCCACAACTCCTCGGCCGACGCCGCCGACGACCTGGACATGTTCTATCCCAAGGACGGCTCTCCCCGGCTCGACTACCCGTACACGCTGGTCGACCAGTCGCGGCTGACGACGGACCAGAGCCGGGCCGCGATCCGCTTCATGACGTACCTGCGCCGGCCCGAACAGCGCGGTCTCCTGGAGAGGTCCGGTTTCCGGACCACCGGCGAGGCCCCGAAGGCGGTCGTCGCCCGGGCGGGCGGCAGCAGTCCGCAGCCGTACGGCGAGTCGGCCCCGCAGCCGGCCACCGAGGCGGCCGTCGAGGAGGCCCTCGGCATGTGGACGATCACCGTGCAGAGCGCCCGGATCACCACCGTCGTGGACGCCTCCTCGTCCATGTCGGAGACCGTGCCGGGCACCGGCCGGTCGCGGATGGACGTCACCAAGGCCTCACTGCTGCAGGCACTGGCCACGTTCACGCCCGAGGACGAGATCGGCCTGTGGAAGTTCTCCACGAAACTGGACGGCGACAGGGACTACCGGGTCCTCGTGCCGACGAAGCGGCTCGGCGACCGAAGCGGCGACGGCACCCAGCGGGACCGGCTGTCGGCGGCGTTCAGCGGCCTGGAACCGGTCGCGAACGGTGCCACCGGCCTGTACGACACCACGCTCGCCGCGTACCGGGCGGCGACCTCCTCCTACGCCGAGGGCAAGTTCAACGCCCTGGTCGTGCTGACGGACGGGGTGAACCAGGACCCGGGCAGCATCTCCCGCGGCGATCTCGTCGAGAAGCTCCAGACCCTGTCCAACCCCGAGCGTCCGGTCCCGCTGATCGTGATCGCCGTAGGACCGGACGCCGACCGCCAGGAGGCCGAGCAGATCGCCCGGGCCACCGGCGGCTCGGGCCAGCAGGTCAGCGACCCCGCGCAGATCCACTCGGTGATCCTCAAGGCCATCGTGGCGGCCGGAGCGCAGGGCGAACAGCGCTGACCCGGCCGCTCACCCCAGCGGCACCGGCTCCGGCAGCCCCACCGGCCAGGTGTGCACGGGCTCGCCGACGTGCATCAGCTCGCGGTAGCGGCGGGTCGTGGCGGCCAGCGCCTCGTCCCGCGACAGGCCCGCCTCCAGCCCCCGGTGGAACGTCGCCGCCTGCCAGGTCGCCCCGTTGGCCCGGCGCCGGCAGCGCTCCTCGATCACGCCGAGGTACAGGTCCCGGTCGGCGGGCTCGATGCCCCACGCGTCCAGGCCGGCCGCGGCCAGCGGCAGCAGCTCGTCGCGTACGAGACTGACCGCGTCGACCTCGGCCGTGCCGCCGTACCGGCCGCGCCGGGGCCAGGTCAGCCGGGCGTCGATGCCGTGCCGGCACGCCTCGTCGAAGTTGGCCGCGGCCGCCTCGAACGGCAGCCTGGTCCACACCGGGCGCGACTCCTCGGCGAGGGCGCGCACCAGACCGTAGTAGAAGGCCGCGTTGGCGATGACGTCGGTGACGGTGGGCCCGGCGGGCAGCACGCGGTTCTCCACGCGCAGGTGCGGGACGCCGTCCGCGATGCCGTAGACGGGCCGGTTCCAGCGGTACACCGTGCCGTTGTGCAGGACGAGTTCGCCGAGCTTCGGCACCCCGCCGGCGTCCAGGACCTGGAGCGGGTCCTCCTCGTCGCAGATCGGCAGGAGGGCCGGGTAGTAGCGCAGGTTCTCCTCGAACAGGTCGTGGGCGGAGGTGATCCAGCGCTCCCCGAACCAGGTGCGCGGCCGTACGCCCTGGGCCTGGAGCTCGGGCGGGCGGGTGTCGGTGGACTGCTGGAACAGCGGGGGCCGCGACTCGCACCACAGCTCGCGGCCGAACAGGAACGGCGAGTTGGCGCCGACCGCGACCTGGGCGGCGGCCACGGCCTGCGCGGCGTTCCAGACGTCGGCGAAGCGTCCGGGGGTGACCTGGAGGTGCAGTTGCACGGAGGTGCAGGCGGCTTCAGGCGCGATGGACTTGGAGGTGCACGTGAGGCGTTCCACGCCGTCGATGTCGAGCGCGAAGTCCTCGCCCCGGGCGGCCACGATCTGTTCGTTGAGCAGGGCGTAGCGGTCGACGTCGGAGAGGTTGGAGGAGACCAGGTCGTCGCGGTCGAGGGTCGGCAGGATGCCGATCATCACGATTCCCGCGTCGAGCTCGCCCGCTTTCCGGTCGGCATATGCCAGTGACGTACGAATTTCCTCGGCGAGCTGGTCGAATACCCGCCCGCTCAAAGCGTGTGGAGCTATGTTGACTTCCAGGTTGAACATGGCGAGTTCTGTTTGGAAATCGCGGCTTGCGATGCGCTCCAGAACCTGCCCGTTGAGCATTTTCGGTGCACCGTCCGGGCCGGTGAGATTCAATTCGATCTCCAGCCCCAGGAGGTTCCGCGCGCGATCGAACCGCTTCTCGGCCAGGAGCCGCTCCAGCGCCGCCAGGTTCTGCCGGAGCTTGTCGCGGTAGCGCTGGCGATCGGACAGGTCGAACGGCCCTGCCACGACCTTCTCGCCCATGGAAGGGTCCTCCTCGGTGTGGGCGGGCCGAGCGTTCGGCCGCCGGTGTGCGGGTCACGTGGGATGATGCCCCGCGAAAGCGATCGATAACGTCCCCGGCCGCTCCGGCGCCCGCTAGTCTGTCGGAGGTGACCGGCGGCACATTCACCGGGCATGGGGCACGACGCAGTTTCAGGTGCCCCGATGAACTCGTGAAAAACGCCGACGAGAATGGGCCGACCGCTTGCCCGGCATTTTTCGAGGTCAACGCCGCGTCGCCGCCCGGGAATCGGGATGATTCTCGCGGATCGCCGACCGAATAGACCCTTGCTCCGCGCCTCGGAAACGGCTAGCCGAAACATCGCGTGAACATATGTCGTATAAACTCCGCGAACAAGGCAGAAGGCCGGCGCCCGCGGTCCTTTGTCCTGCCGTCCTGATGACGTGCCGAACGGCAGGGCTCACTCCCACCACGTGTTCACCGACCAGGGCACCCGTCTCTCTGTCCTCGTGTGCTGACAGCGCCGTCCGCCCCGCCCCGCCCTCGCGCCCTTGTGCCTGTCGAATGAGAGGCGACCCACCATGCCGCTGCATGTCCCCCCGGCCCCCGCACCCGCCCTACGCTCCGTCCTCACCGCGCTGGCTTCCCCCACCGCGGTCCGCGAGGCCCGAACTCCCTCCTTGCTGCGCGCCCAGGGACCCGCCACCCCCGAACTCCCCCTGCCCGTTCACGTGTTGGAGCACATCAGTGCCACCGGAGCACCCACCACGCGACTGGCCGGGTGGCGCTTTTTGATCCGCTGCGGCGACCGGGCGGTGGCCGCGGCCGAGACCATGCTGACCCCCGACGGCTGGGCGTTCTCCCGCTTCTTCGAGGGCCCCTACATCGCCTCCACGGAACTCGCGCTGCGCCAGGCGGAGACCGTGCAGCAGCCCTACCAGCCGCGGCTGCTGTCGGTTCCCGGCCTGTACATGCTCACGCTGTGGCTGCACGACGACCCCACCGCGGACGGCGCCACCGGCCACCCCGCGGGCACCGATCTGCTGATCCCGCTGGCACCGGCGCCGCCCGGCATCGCCGCCCACCGCCCGCACCGGGTCGCCGAACTGCTGCCCGCCCTGACCCGCCGGGTGACTCCGGCACCGCTGTTGTCGTCCCCCGCCGCCTGACAGGCAGCCGCGCGACGGCTCCTCGCACTCCTCATTCTCTTCGTACCCCGTCTCCGAATTCCGGAGACGGGGTACAACGACGTGTGCGCGCCGCGCGCGGCCCCGTCTCTTTTCCGTAACTCCCTTTTGCTCGTACGAGCGTCAATTGGCTCGTCCGAGCCCGGAAAAGCCCGTGACCAGTGCCGACTAGCACTATCCGGTCACCACGAATGACCCGAAGTGACGGTCGGCGCCGGATGAACCATCCCCGGGGGTGAAGCGTCATCAACCTGTGAGAAGCGGTGCCGCGAAATCCCTGCGGATCGGCCTCCGTAGGGCAACACTGGGTTCGGAACGACTTATCACAACGGGGGGCGGCCATGAACGAGGCTTCAAGCCGCGGGACAGACAGCACAGCCAACTCACACCTCACGACCACGCGAAAGATCCCACCCATGTGCCAGCACCAGCCACCGTGTCCGACAGCCGTCTCCGCCGACCGGGAGTCCGCGCGCCTTCTGGCGCACCACCCGGAACAGGGTTGGAGCCTGCTGTGCAACGGCGTTCTGCTCTTCGAGGACACCGGTGAGCTCCTGCCCGACGGCCGGATCATCGCGCCGCACCGCCCCATGGGCGCCGGCCACGTGATGACAGCCGCCTGAGCGGACCGGTCGGGCGGTCCGCCGGACCGCCCACCGACACCTGAGGGGCCGGATCGCAGCGACCACTGCGCACCGGCCCCGACGCGCGTCCTGGCCCGGTCACTGCGCGTAGTCCCCCGTGCGCGCCCTTCCCGGGCCGGTCCTCGTCCTCCCGTACGCGCCCTTCCCCGGCCGGTCGGAAGGACCCACCCCTTCCCACGGTCGCCCGCCTTCCGGAAGACTCCTGGAAGTTTCGCGAGAGCACGTCGGCGAAGGCAGGTGGGGAAGTGACAGCACGCGAGGCCGCCGCCGGACCGGCGCCCGGGGCCGGGGGCAAGGTCACCATCACGGAGATCGCCCGGCGGGCCGGAGTGTCGGTCCCCACGGTCTCCCGCGTCGTCAACGGCCGGTCGGACGTCTCACCCCGCACCCGGGCCCGCGTCGAGGACCTGCTGCACCAGCACGGCTACCGCAGACGCAGCCCCGCTCCCGGCGCCCGCGCCGCCCTGCTCGACCTGGTCTTCGACGATCTCGGGAGCCCTTGGGCGGTGGAGATCATCCGGGGCGTCGAGGAGGCCGCCCACGCCGCCGGCGCCGGCACCGTGGTGTCGGCGCTGCGCGGACGCCCGGGCGACCCGCGGGACTGGATGCGCAACCTGCGTGCCCGCGCCTCCGACGGCGTCGTCCTCGTCACCTCCGCCCGGGAGCCGGTCCTGCACGACGAACTGCGCGTCCTCGGCGTGCCCCTGGTGGTGGTCGATCCGGCGGGCTCCCCCGCGCTCGACGCCCCCACCGTCGGTGCGGCCAACTGGTCCGGCGGTCTCGCGGCCACCGGGCACCTGCTGTCGCTGGGCCACCGCAGGATAGGCCTGATCACCGGCCCGCCCCGGCTGCTGTGCTCACGGGCCCGCTTCGACGGCTACCGCGCGGCCCTGGAGGGCGCCGGCCTCGCCGTGGACGAGGACCTCGTCGTGCCGGGCGACTTCCGCCCGGAGTCCGGTTTCGCCGGCTGCACCGCCCTGCTGGACCTGCCCGACCCGCCGACCGCCGTGTTCGCGGCCGGCGACCAGATGGCCCTCGGCGCCGTCGAGGCGCTGCGGCGGCGCGGGCTCAGGGTGCCGGAGGACATGAGCGTCGTCGGGTTCGACGACCTCCCCGAGGTCCGCTGGTCCGCCCCGCCGCTCACCACCGTGCGCCAGCCCTTCACCGAGATGGGACGGCTCGCCGCCCGTACGGTGCTCGCGCTGGCCCGCGACGAGCAGCCGGCCTCGCCGCGCGTCGAGCTGGGCACGGAACTGGTGGTGCGCGCCAGCACCGCGCCTCCGGCCCGCCACGGCTGACTACCGGCCGCCCAGCGCCTCCCGGATCGCGAAGTAGGCCGGTTTGGGAGCCAGTCGCTCGTCCCACGGCAGCGCCGCGCCCTCGCCGGGGAAGAACGCCGGGATCCACGAGTACCGGTCGGTGTAGTCCCACACGGTGAGGCCCACGCAGCGCCGTACCGCGAGACACGCCGTGGTCAGGTCGGCGTACCACTGCGCCTGGGTCGCGAGTTTCGCCTCGTCGGCGGGCAGCAGCATCCGTACGTCGACCTCGGTGAGCGCGGTGTCGAGGCCGAGCCGGGAGAAGCGGCGCAGGTTGTCCTCCAGCGTGGCCGGATAGCCGTACTGCAGGGCGAGATGGGCCTGCAGGCCGACGCCGTCGAGCGGGACGCCCCGCGCCTTCAGGTCCTTGGCCAGCGCGTAGTAGGCGTCGCTCTTCGGGCCGACCGCCTCGATGTTGTAGTCGTTGAGGTAGAGCTTGGCGTGCGGGTCGGCCCGGTGGGCCCAGCGCAGCGCGTCGGCGATGTAACCGGGGCCGAGCGTCTTGTAGAAGACGGTCTCCCGGTAGGTGCCGTCCTCGTTGAACGCCTCGTTGACGACGTCCCAGGAGTAGACCTTGCCTCGGTAGTGGCGCACCTCGGCGAGGATGTGTTTCTTCAGGACGCTCCGCAGCTCGTCCGCCGTCCAGTCGCGTCCGGTGAGCCAGTCGGGCAGTTGGCTGTGCCAGACCAGGGTGTGGGCGCGGATCCGCTGGTGGTGCTGCCGGGCCAGGCGGACGATCTCGTCGCCCTGCGACCAGTCGTACACGCCCTGTTGGGGTTCGGTGGCGTACCACTTCATCCCGTTGCCGGGCGTGATCATGTCGAACTCGCTGCCGAGGAGCGCGGTGTAGGCGCTGTCGGTGAGTTCGGGGTTGTCGGTGGCGCTGCCGAAGTAGCGGCCGTGCTGTTCGGCGAGGCGGGCCAGGGTGAGCGGTGTGCCGTGGCCCTGGCCGGCGTGGGCGGCGGGGCCGGTGGCGACGCCGGCGGCGACCAGGACGGCGGCGAGGGTGCCGGCGAGTCTGAGCCGGGCGCGGGAACGGGTGCGGGTGGTGTTGCGCATGGTGCGACTCCTCACGGTGCGGGGGTGTGGGTGAGCCGTACGCCGGGCGGCGCCCGTCAGCCCTTCGTGGCGCCGGCGGTGAGGCCGCTGACGAGCTGGCGCTCGGCGACCGAGTAGAAGGCCAGGGCGGGAACCATGGCGAGGACGAGGTAGGCGAAGACGCGTGCGTACTCCGCCGAGTACTGCCCCTGGAACTGCTGGACTCCGATGGGGAGCGTCCACCAGGCGTTGTCGGTGAACACCAGCAGCGGCAGGAGGAAGTTGTTCCAGCTGGTGACGACGGCGAGCACCGAGACGGTGCCGAGGGCTGGACGCGCCATGGGCAGCAGCACCCGCCAGAAGAAGCCGAAGGGGCTGCAGCCGTCGAGTGTGGCCGCCTCCTCCAGTTCGCCGGGGATCTGCCGGAAGAACCCGCGCAGGATGATGATGGTCATCGGCAGCGCGAAGGCGGCCTGCGGAAGGATCACCCCGAGCGGGTTGTCCAGCAGGCCCAGGTAGCGCACCAGCAGGAACAGTGGCAGGGCCGCCACCGCGAAGGGGAACATCAGCCCCATCGTGAAGACGGTGAACAGCACCTCCCGCCCGCGGAAGGCGAACCGGGCGAAGGAGAAGGCCGCGAGCGCGGACACGGCGACCACGAGCACGGTGGTCGCCACCGCGATCAGCGTGCTGTTGCCGAGCAGCTTCCAGAAGTCGCCCGAGCCGAGGATCTGGGTGTAGTTGCCGGTCAGCCAGTGCTCGGGCAGTCCGAAGGGGTTGCTGGAGAGCTCGTCGGTGGACTTGAAGCCGGACAGCACGGCGTACACCAGGGGCAGCACCATCACCGCGCCCACCAGGACGAGGATCAGGTGCACCGGCAGGTTTCGTACGGTCTTGCGGGTCACGTGCCGTCCCCCCTCATCGTCGTGGTGGCCCCTTCGAGGTCGCGGCGGAGCACGAACCGCTGGTAGGCGAGGGCGAAGACGAGGCAGATGCCGAACATGACCACGCTGATCGCGCTGGCGTAGCCGACCTGGTAGCGCTTGAAGCCGTACTGGAACATGGTCACGGCCATCGTCTCGGAGTGGTGGTCGGGGCCGCCCTGCGTGACCACCCACACCAGGTCGAACAGCTGGATCGACCCGATGACGGACAGGAACACGCTGATGCGCAGGGTGGGCGCGAGCAGGGGCAGGGTGACGTTGCGGAAGCGCTGCCAGGGCCCGGCGCCGTCGATCAGCGCCGCCTCGGTCAACTCGGCCGGGATGGACTGGAGTCCGGCCAGGTAGAGCATCATGTGGAAGCCGAAGTACTTCCAGGTCATGACCAGGAAGAGGGTCGCCATGACGGTGGAGGGGTCGGCGAACCACTCACCGCCCACCCCGTCCAGGCCGATGCCGCCGAGGAGGTGGTCCGCGAGCCCCTCGTCGGGGGCGAAGACCATGCCGAAGAGCACGCCCGTGATCGCCTCGGACAGCACGTAGGGCGCGAAGAACAGCATCCGGTAGACGGCCCGGCCGCGCAGCCGCTGGTTGAGCAGGACGCCCATGGCGAGGGCGAAGGGCAGTTGCAGCGCGAGGGAGAGGCCCACCAGGACCAGACAGCGCCACAGGTCGCCGAGGAAGACGGGGTCGTGGAAGAGCCGGGTGAAGTTGTCGGTGCCGGTGTAGTCGGAGGGCATGCCGAAGCCGCCCCAGCGGAAGAAGGCGGCGTACAGCGCGAACAGCATCGGCAGCAGCACCAGGACGACGAACAGGATCAGGGCGGGCACCTGGAAGCCGACCGCGGTGAGCCAGTGCAGCACGCGCCGCCGTGCCCGTCCCCGGGCCGCGCCGGCGGCCGGGGGCGGGAGGGCGAGGTCGGAGCCGCTCCGCTTGTCCGGAAGGAACGTGGAGGTCATCGCCGGCTACTGCTCTTCCTTCGCGGCCTTCGTGACCGACTCGGCGACCTGCTCGGGGGACTTGGAGCCGGCGATCAGCGCGGCGACACTGTCGTTGACCTCCTGGCCGACGGCGGGGGCGTAGGCCTGGTCGAGGTAGAGCTGGAACCCGGTGGCGGCCTTCAACTGCTTCTGTACGGCCTGGGTGTTGGGGTCGGTGACGGCGCTCTCGACGGCCGGCACCACCGGCAGGACGCCTGTCTTCTTGACGAGTTGGAGGTCCGTCGCCTGCGAGGCGAAGAACTTCAGGAAGTCGACGGCCTCCTGCGGCGCGCCCTTGCGCAGGGCGTGTCCGCCGCCGCCGCCGAACACCTCGGTGATCGTTCCCTTGCCGCCCTCGACCGCCGGGAACGGGAAGAACCCGAGGTCGTCCCCGAGTCCCTTGCCCGCGTCCGCCTCCACGACCGGGGCCCACTGGCCCATCAGCTCCATCGCCGCCTTGGCGTTGCCGACGGATGCCGCCTGGCCGGTGGGGCTGGAGTAGGCGGCGCCCAGGAACCCCTTCTGGAACGGCTTGAGCGCCACGAGGTCCTTGAGGTGCTGTCCGGCCTGGACGAACCCGGCCCCCGTGAAGTCCTTGTCCTCGTCCGCCTTCCGCAGGGCGTCGACCCCGGCGGTGCGCATCGCGAGGTAGGCCCAGTAGTACATGCCGGTCCACGCCTCCTTGCCGGCCAGGGCGAGGGGGGTGACACCGGCCGCCTTCAGCTTGCGTACGGCGTCGAGGAAGCCGCTCCAGGTGGTGGGGGGCGCGCTGACGCCGGCCTGCTCGAAGAGCGCCTTGTTGTACCAGAACCCGATCATGCCGATGTCGAACGGGATGCCGTAGACCTTCTCGTCGAGGAGGTAGGGCTGCTTGGCGACCGGCAGCAGGCCGTCGGCCCAGGGCTTGGTGCGGTCGGTGAGGTCCTCCACGAGCCCGGCGTCCACCTGTTGCCGCAGGACGCCGCCGCCCCAGGTGTGGAAGATGTCGGGCAGCTTCCCGGAGGCGGTGAGGGCCGTCATCTTCGCTTTGTAGGCGTCGTTCTCCAACTGCACGATCTTGATCTTGACCTTGGGGTTCTCGGCCTCGAACTTCTTGGCCAGGCCGGCCCACACGTTCTTGGTCGGCTGGGTGGTGGAGATGTTCCACCACTCGATCGTGGTCGTCCCCGACGACCCTCCGTCCGAGTCGCCACCGCAACCGCTCAGTGCCGTCATCCCCAGACCGGCAGCGGCCGAGGCCGCCAGAAAGCCGCGGCGGGACAGTGCCGGGTCACCCATCATGCGCTCCTTGGGTACGGGACGGCACGTAGACGCGTCCGCCCTGACCGAAAGTTTCGAAGATGATTCAGAAAGCTTCGCTGTTGCCGCACCCTAGAGACAGCGCCCAAACGGTGGCAACCCCCTGTACGCGGCAAATCTGCGGCCAACATGCGCGGAGCCCGGGGCCGTTGGCGCCGAGGCGCTCCACCGCGAGGGCGGACCGAGAGTTTCCGGCGGGTTCCGGAAGGCCTGGACGCACGCCAAGGCGGGGGCGAAGGCGGGTGGTGAGGGGATGCCGTACGCCCGTATCCGTGCGGGTGCCGTCAGGGAGCGGGCGAAACATTCGGATGAACCGGCGAACGTTAGGCCGCGTGTGGAGAGGGGGACGAGAAAGCGGAGACATCCGGAGGAGAGACGGTGACGCGGGGCGGGGCAGCGCGGCGCGGGGGCCGGCGGCCCGGGACACCTCCCGGTCCACCGACCCCCGCACGGCTGTCGCGGGGTCCTGCAAGGGGGTCAGCCCGACGTGGCGAGCTCCTTGAGCGCGATGTTCAACTCCAGTACGTCGACCCGGGGTTCGCCCATGAAGCCGAGAGTGCGGCCCTCGGTGTGCTCGTCGACGAGGTGCCGCACCCTGGCGACGGACAGATGGTTCCTGGCGGCCACCCGCCACACCTGGAGGTCGGCGTAGCGCGGGGAGATGTCCGGGTCGAGACCCGAGCCGGAGGAGGTGACCGCGTCGGCGGGGACCTGGGACGCCTCGACCGTGTGGCCGGGCACGGAGTTGTCCCTGACGACGGCGGCCCTGGCGGCCTTCACCCAGGCGATCAGCTCCTTGTCGTCGGCGGCGCGGTTGGTGGCGCCCGAGAGGATCAGCCGGTAGTGGGTGTTGACGGTGTTGCCCCCCAGACCGTTCTGCGGGCGGCCCTGGAACCATCTCAGGTCGGGCCGCGGGGTCTCCTGCCCCTTCTTCAACGGCAGGTTGTACAACTGACCGATCAGGGCGGAACCGACGACCCTGCCGTCCGCCCTGACCTCGGAGCCGTTCGCGCCGGCGCGGAACAGGCCCTGGGCGATCCCGGTGACGAGCAGTGGATAGACGACGCCCGTCACCAGCGTCAGGACGAGCAGGGCGCGCAGCCCCGCCCCGAGCAGCCGGGCGGTGTTCAAGGCCGCGTTGTTCATGGCGATCAGCACGCTTTCAGGAGTTACAGCCCGGGGATGAGGGAGATGGCCAGGTCGATGAGCTTGATGCCGACGAAGGGCGCGACCAGTCCGCCCAGGCCGTAGATGCCGAGGTTGCGCCGCAGCATGCGGTCCGCGCCCATCGGCCGGTACCGCACCCCGCGCAGCGCGAGCGGCACCAGCGCGATGATGATCAGGGCGTTGAAGATCACCGCCGAGAGGATCGCGGAGTCCGGCGAGGACAGCCGCATGATGTTGAGCCGGTCCAGGCCGGGATAGACCGCCGCGAACAGCGCCGGAATGATCGCGAAGTACTTCGCGACGTCGTTGGCGATGGAGAACGTCGTCAACGCGCCCCGGGTGATGAGCAGTTGCTTGCCGATCTCGACGATCTCGATCAGCTTCGTGGGGTTCGAGTCGAGGTCGACCATGTTGCCGGCCTCCTTGGCGGCCGACGTGCCGGTGTTCATCGCCACGCCGACGTCCGCCTGCGCCAGGGCCGGCGCGTCGTTCGTGCCGTCACCGGTCATCGCGACCAGCTTGCCGCCCGCCTGCTCCCGCTTGATGAGCGCCATCTTGTCCTCGGGCGTGGCCTCGGCGAGGAAGTCGTCGACGCCGGCCTCCTCGGCGATCGCCTTCGCCGTCAGGGGGTTGTCGCCCGTGATCATGACGGTTCTGATGCCCATGCGCCGCAGTTCCTCGAACCGCTCCTGCATGCCCGGCTTCACGACGTCCTTGAGGTGGATCACGCCCAGGACCCGGGCGCCCCCGGCGTCCCGCACCGCCACCAGCAGGGGCGTGCCGCCCGCCGCGGAGATCCGGTCGGTCGACTCCAGCGCGTCGGCGCCGGCCTCCCCGCCCTGCTCGCGGACCCAGGCGAGGACGGATGCGGCCGCGCCCTTGCGGATCCGGCGCCCGTCGACGTCCACGCCCGACATGCGGGTCTGCGCGGTGAAGGCGATCCACTCGACGCCGGCCAGTTCGCCCTGGTGCCGTTCCCGCAGCCCGTACCGCTCCTTCGCCAGGACGACGATCGACCGGCCCTCGGGCGTCTCGTCGGCCAGCGACGACAGCTGGGCCGCGTCCGCGAGTTCCGCCTCCGTCGTACCGCCGACCGGCACGAACTCCGCCGCCCTGCGGTTGCCGAGCGTGATGGTGCCCGTCTTGTCCAGCAGCAGCGTCGACACGTCGCCCGCCGCCTCCACGGCCCGGCCGGACATGGCGAGCACGTTGCGCTGCACCAGCCGGTCCATGCCGGCGATGCCGATCGCGGAGAGCAGCGCGCCGATCGTCGTCGGGATCAGGCAGACCAGGAGGGCCACCAGCACGACCATCGTGAGGTGCGTGCCCGCGTAGTCCGCGAACGGCGGCAGGGTCGCCACGGCGAGCAGGAAGACGATCGTCAGCGAGGCGAGCAGGATGTTCAGCGCGATCTCGTTCGGTGTCTTCTGCCGGGCCGCGCCCTCGACCAGGTTGATCATCCGGTCGATGAAGGTCTCGCCGGGCTTCGTGGTGATCGTGACGACGACCCGGTCCGACAGCACCCTCGTCCCGCCGGTGACGGCACTGCGGTCCCCGCCCGACTCCCGGATGACCGGAGCGGACTCTCCCGTGATCGCCGACTCGTCGACACTCGCGACGCCCTCGACCACGTCGCCGTCGCCGGGGATGAGATCGCCCGCCTCGCACACCACCCGGTCGCCGACGCGCAGTTCGGTGCCGGGCACCCGCTCCTCGCCGGCAGCGGTGAGCCGTCTGGCCACCGTGTCGGTCTTGGCCCTGCGCAGGGTGTCGGCCTGCGCCTTGCCGCGCCCCTCGGCGACCGCCTCGGCCAGGTTGGCGAACAGGACGGTCAGCCACAGCCAGGCACTGATCGCCCAGCCGAACCAGTCGCCGGGGTCCTTGAAGGAGAACGCGGTGGTCAGGACCGAGCCGATCCAGACCACGAACATCACGGGCGATTTGACCAGCACGCGCGGGTCGAGTTTGCGGGCGGCGTCCGGCAGGGACCTGAGCAGTTGCCCGGGGTCGAAGAGGCCGGCGCCCACCCTCGCTCGGGGGGAGGTGTGGTCGCCCGGCACCGCGTCGTGCGGCGCCCGGGTCGGGGTGGCTGTGGACATGGAGTCCTCTTGCTTCGTCGCGTCGGTTGTCATGACGCCAGCCCCTCGGCCAGTGGGCCCAGGGCGAGGGCCGGGAAGTAGGTGAGTCCGGTGATGATCAGGATCGCGCCCACCAGCAAGGCGGTGAACAGCGGTTTCTCCGTGCGCAGGGTGCCCGCGGTGACCGGGACGGGCCGTTGTCCGGCGAGCGAGCCGGCCAGCGCCAGGACGAACACCATCGGCAGGAACCGGCCGAGGACCATGGCGAGGCCGATCGTGGTGTTGAACCACCGAGTGTCCGCGTTCAGGCCGGCGAAGGCCGAGCCGTTGTTGTTCGCGCCGGAGGTGTAGGCGTACAGGATCTCGGAGAAGCCGTGCGCGCCGCCGTTGGCCATCGAGTGGCCCGGGGTGGGCAGGGCCATCGCGAGGGCGGTGAAGACCAGGACGAGCGCCGGGGTGACCAGGAGGTAGCAGGCCGCCAGCTTGATCTCGCGGGTGCCGATCTTCTTGCCCAGGTACTCCGGGGTACGGCCGACCATCAGACCGGCGATGAACACCGCGATGACCGCCATGACCAGCATGCCGTAGAGGCCGGAGCCGGTGCCGCCGGGCGCGATCTCGCCCAGCATCATGCCGAGCAGGGTGATGCCGCCGCCGAGGCCGGTGAACGAGGAGTGGAAGGAGTCCACCGCGCCGGTCGAGGTGAGCGTGGTCGACACCGCGAAGATCGACGAGGCGCCGACCCCGAAGCGGGTCTCCTTGCCCTCCATCGCGCCCCCGGCGAGCTGGAGCGCCGGGCCGTGGTGGGCGAACTCGGTCCACATCATGAGGGCGACGAAGCCGACCCAGATCGTGGCCATGGTGGCGAGGATGGCGTAGCCCTGCCGGACGGAGCCGACCATGATGCCGAAGGTGCGGGTCAGCGCGAACGGGATGACCAGCAGCAGGAAGATCTCGAAGAGGTTCGTGAACGGCGTCGGGTTCTCGAAGGGGTGGGCGGAGTTGGCGTTGAAGTAGCCGCCGCCGTTCGTCCCCAGCTCCTTGATGGCCTCCTGGGAGGCGACCGCGCCGCCGTTCCACTGCTGGTGGCCGCCCATGAACTGGCCGACCTCGTGGATGCCGGAGAAGTTCTGGATCGCGCCGCACGCCACCAGGACGACCGCCGCGACGAGCGCACCCGGCAGCAGGACGCGGACGACTCCGCGGACCATGTCCGACCAGAAGTTGCCCAGTTCTCCCGTGCGGGACCGGGCGAAGCCGCGCACGAGCGCCACCGCCACCGCGATGCCGACGGCCGCGGAGACGAAGTTCTGCACGGCGAGCCCTGCGGTCTGCACGACATGGCCCATGGCCTGCTCGCCGTAGTAGGACTGCCAGTTGGTGTTGGTGACGAAGGAGGCGGCCGTGTTGAACGCCTGGTCCGGGTCGATCGACCGGAAGCCGAGCGAGCCGGGCAGGACGCCCTGGAGGCGCTGGAGCAGATAGAGGAACAGGACGCCGACGGCGGAGAAGGCGAGGACCCCGCGCAGGTACGCGGGCCAGCGCATCCCGGCGTCCGGGTCGGCACCGATGCCCTTGTAGATCCACTTCTCCACGCGCCAGTGCCGGTCGGAGGAGTAGACCTTGGCCATGTAGGTGCCGAGGGGGAGGTAGGCGAGCGCCAACGCGCCTGTGAGGGCCAGCAGTTGCAGCACGCCGGCGAGTACGGGACCCATGTCGGTTCTCAGAACCTCTCCGGGAGGATCAGGGCGAGGACGAGATAGCCCAGCAGGGCGACGGCCACGACCAGGCCGACGATGTTCTCTGCGGTCACAGCTTCGTCACCCCCCTGGCGACGAGGGCCACCAGCGCGAAGACCGCGAGCGTGATGACGACGAAGGCCAGATCGGCCATCGTGGGCTCCTGGGATGAGGTTCGGATCGATCGGACGGTTCGAGCAAACCGCTCCGGGAGTCGCTCGCGGCCCCCGTTGACGCGTCCCTTACGGCGGCCCGCACGCCTTTGACGCGCCCCTGACGGGCTGCCGCCGAAACGGTCCGCCCAGCACCTCGGTGGGGTGTGCGCGGGCGGCCCGCCCGCATCTGGCGTGACGCTGGGTGTCCGCGCCCGACCGGTCGGCCGCGGCCTGCCGCCCCGACCCCCGTACCGCTCGCCGACGGGCCCTCAGCTCGGGCCTTGCCCTGTGGCCCCCTGCGGCACGGCCAGTCTTAACGGAAGATTGACGCGGACGGACCTCACATCCGTGGGCCCTCACGTCACTCTCCGCTTACGCTGATCCCGCCGTCCGCAGATGGCCGGAACCGCATACCGAGCCACACCCCAGGAGCCCGTTCGATGGCGACCACCGAGCACCCCCCGCCCAGTCGCCTGCGCTCCTGGATGCTGGAGGGCCTGTCCGACATGGGCAAGGGCGGCGGCCACCAGGGACCACACGCCCGGCCGGAACCCGCCCACCAGGGCCAGCGCTGGTGGCGCGTGATGTGCCTGACCGGCGTCGACTACTTCTCCACCCTCGGCTACCAGCCCGGCATCGCGGCCCTCGCGGCCGGCCTGCTGTCGCCGGTGGCGACCATCGTGCTGGTGATCGTCACCCTCGCTGGCGCCCTGCCCGTGTACCGGCGGGTGGCCGAGGAGAGCCCCCACGGCGAGGGCTCGATCGCGATGCTCGAACGGCTGCTGTCCTTCTGGCAGGGCAAACTCTTCGTGCTCACCCTGCTCGGCTTCGCCGCCACCGACTTCCTGATCACCATCACCCTGTCCGCCGCCGACGCCTCGACCCACCTGGTCGAGAACCCGCACCTGAACAGCGCGCTGCACGACAAGCAGATGCTGATCACCCTGTTCCTCGTGGCACTGCTGGGCGCCGTGTTCCTCAAGGGCTTCCTGGAGGCGATCGGCGTCGCGGTCGTCCTGGTGGGCATCTACCTGGCACTCAACGTCGTCGTCGTGATCGTCGGTCTGTGGCACGTGGCCACCGCCGGCCACGTCGTCACCGACTGGGCCACCGCCCTGACCGCCGAGCACGGCAACATCTTCGCGATGATCGGCGTGGCCCTGCTGGTCTTCCCCAAACTGGCGCTCGGCCTCTCCGGGTTCGAGACCGGCGTCGCCGTCATGCCGAACGTCCGGGGCGACGGCGACGACACCGAGGAGCGGCCGACCGGCCGCATCCGGGACACGAAGAAGCTGCTCACCACGGCGGCCCTGATCATGAGCTGCTTCCTGATCGCCACCAGCTTCATCACCACCCTGCTGATCCCGGAGAAGGAGTTCGAGCCGGGCGGCCCGGCCAACGGCCGCGCGCTGGCCTTCCTCGCGCACGACTACCTGGGCGGCGCCTTCGGCACGGTCTACGACGTCTCGACGATCGCCATCCTGTGGTTCGCAGGCGCCTCCGCGATGGCCGGCCTGCTCAACCTGATGCCCCGCTACCTGCCCCGCTACGGCATGGCCCCGCACTGGGCCCGCGCGGTGCGCCCCATGGTCATCGTCTTCACCCTGATCGCCTTCCTGGTCACCTGGATCTTCGACGCCGACGTCGACGCGCAGGGCGGCGCCTACGCCACCGGTGTGCTCGTGCTGATCAGCTCGGCCGCGATCGCGGTGACCATCGCCGCCCGCAAGGCCGGCCAGCGCAACTGGACCATCGGCTTTGCGGTCATCTCGGCGGTGTTCCTCTACACGACGGTCGTCAACGTCATCGAACGCCCCGACGGCGTGAAGATCGGCGCCTGCTTCATCGCGGGCATCATCCTGGTCTCCCTGCTGTCCCGGCTGGCCCGCGCCTTCGAGCTGCGCGTGACCAGCGTGACGCTCGACCCCATGGCGGAACGCTTCGTCCGGGACATGGCCAGCCGGAAGATACGGTTCATCGCCAACGAGCCCCAGCAGCGCGACAAGGCCGAGTACCGCGAGAAGATCGAGCAGATCAGGGCGGACAACGACGTCCCCGGGGAGGACTTCGTCTTCGTCGAGGTGACGGTCCTCGACCCGTCCGAGTTCGAGGCGAGCCTGACGGTGCGCGGCGAGGTCCTCCACGACCGCTACCGCGTCCTGACCCTGGAGTCCTCCTCCATCCCCAACGCCCTGGCGGCCCTGCTCCTGCACGTCCGCGACTCGACCCGCTGCACCCCGCACATCTACTTCGAGTGGACCGAGGGCAACCCCTTCGCCAACTTCCTGCGCTTCTTCCTCTTCGGCCAGGGCGAGGTCGCCCCGGTCACCCGCGAGGTCCTGCGCGAGGCGGAACCGGACCGCGACCGCCGCCCCCGGGTCCACACGGGCTGACACCCGGCGACACGAGGACCCGCCCGAGACGGAACCGGACCACGACCATCGCCCCCGGGTCCACACGGGCTGACACCCGGCGACACGAGGACCCACCCGAGACGGAACCGGACCACGACCATCGCCCCCGGGTCCACACGGCCTGACACCCGGCGAGGCGACAGGCCACCGCGGGGACCGTCCCGGCAAGCCAACACACCATCCGTTACGGCGACACACCCGCGCACCACAGCCACGCACCGGGCATGGCAGCACACCCGGCCCGGCGCACACTCGCCCGCCATGGCAGCGCACCGCCGACCAGCGGCAGCACATCCAGCCCCGCAGCACACTCGCCCATCCCGGCGGCACCACCGACCAGCGGCAGCACACTCGGCCCGGCAGCACACTCGCCCATCCCGGCGGCACCGCCGACCCATGGCAGCAGCACACCCAGCCCGGCAGCGCATCCGCCCGCCATGGCAGCGCACCGTCGACCCACGGCAGCGCACCCGGCACGGCACGGCGGCGAGCCCGGCACCGCTGCACACTGGCCCCGCACGGCAACACACCGCCGACCCACGACAGCTTCCCGCCCCGCACGGCAACACACCGCCGACCCACGACAGCTTCCCGCCCCGCACGGCAACACACCGCCGACCCACGACAGCTCCCCGCCCCGCACGGCAGCCCACCGCCACCACCGCAGCACGCCACCCGGCACGGCCGTACACCCGCCGGCACCGCAGCGCCCCGTCGGGGCGCGCGGCGCGCCCCGCCCGCCGACCCCCCGCCCGTCGCACCGGTCCGCAGCCCCTATCGTGATCGCCATGCAGTCCTACACGATCGGCCAGGCGGCGCGGCTGCTCGGCGTGAGCCCGGACACCGCCCGGCGCTGGGCGGACGCGGGCCGGGTGGCGACCCGGCGCGACGAGGGCGGGCGGCGCGTCATCGAGGGCCGGGACCTGGCCGCGTTCTCCGTCGAGTTGGCCAGGACCGGCGGCGGCGAGGACGAGGCCGTCTCCCACACCTCCGTGCGCAACGCCTTCCCCGGCATCGTCACCGCGATCAAGCTCGGCGACGTGGCGGCCCAGGTCGAGATCCAGGCCGGGCCGCACCGCCTGGTCTCCCTGCTGACCCGGGAGGCCGTGGAGGAACTGGGCCTGGAGGTCGGCATGGAGGCCACCGCCCGCGTGAAGTCGACGAACGTGCACATCGACCGCGTCTGACCGGCGCCCGGAACGCCGGAGGGTGACGCGGACCCGCGCGTCCCGAGCGGCCGACACCTCCGCGACTACCGTGGAAACCTCCCCAGGACTTTCCCGCAGGGGCATCCCCCACCGTCAGCGAGGCGCACTCCATGAGCCTGAGCATCCGCAACCAGCTCCCCGGCACGGTCACCGTCATCACCCCCGGCGAGGTCCTGGCCGCCGTCCGGGTCAGCCTCGCCGGTGGCCAGGACCTCACCGCGGCGATCACCCGGGAGGCTGTCGAGGAACTCGGACTCGCCCCCGGAACGGCCGTACGGGCCCTGGTGAAGTCGACGGAGGTCGCACTCGCCACCGGCCGGGGTCGAGGGTCTCTCGATCCGCAACCGGCTGCCCGGCACCGTCCGGGACATCGCGACCGGTGGGGCCATGGCCTCGGTGAAGGTCACCGTCGAGGGCGGCGAGCTGACCGCCGCGATCACCGCGGACGCCGTCGCGGACCTGGGTCTGACCGCCGGGACGCCCGTGGTCGCCCTGATCAAGTCGACCGAGCTCTCCCTCGCGACCGGGTGAAGCGCGAAGGGCTCCGCCCGGGCCGCTGTGGCCCGGGCGGAGCCCTTCACCTGCCGGGAACTGGAACTCAGTCCTCGTACGCGTCCAGCGGCGGGCAGGAGCAGACCAGGTTGCGGTCGCCGAATGCCTGGTCGATCCGGCGCACCGGCGGCCAGTACTTGTCCGCGGCCGAGACGCCGGCCGGGAACACGGCCTCCGCGCGCGTGTAGGCGTGCTCCCAGTCGCCGCCCAGCGCGGCGGCGGTGTGCGGGGCGTTGCGCAACGGGTTGTCCTCCGCCGGCCACTCCCCCGCGCCGACCTTCTCGATCTCCGCACGAATGGCGATCATCGCCTCGCAGAACCGGTCGATCTCGATCAGGTCCTCGGACTCGGTCGGCTCGATCATCAGCGTCCCGGCGACCGGGAACGACATCGTCGGCGCGTGGAAGCCGTAGTCGATCAGCCGCTTTGCCACGTCGTCGACGCTGACGCCGGTCGCCTTGGTCAGCGGACGCAGGTCGATGATGCACTCGTGCGCGACCAGGCCGCCGGGACCGGTGTAGAGCACCGGGTAGTGCGGTTCGAGCCGCTTGGCGATGTAGTTGGCGCTGAGCACGGCCACCTGCGTGGCCCGCTTGAGCCCCTCGCCGCCCATGAGGCGGACGTACGCCCACGAGATCGGCAGGATGCCCGCCGAACCCCACGGGGCGGCGGAGACGGGGCCGACCCCGGTCTCCGGGCCGGCGGCCGGCTGGAGCGGGTGGTTGGGCAGGTACGGCGCCAGGTGGGCGCGCACCCCGACCGGGCCGACGCCCGGACCGCCGCCGCCGTGCGGGATGCAGAACGTCTTGTGCAGGTTGAGGTGCGAGACGTCACCGCCGAAGTGCCCGGGCTTGGCCAGCCCCACCAGGGCGTTGAGGTTGGCGCCGTCGACGTAGACCTGCCCGCCGGCCTCGTGCACCTGGGCGCAGATGTCGGCGACGTGCTCCTCGAACACCCCGTGCGTCGACGGGTAGGTGATCATCAGCACGGACAGCTCGTCGCGGTACCGCTCGATCTTGGCCCGCAGGTCCGCCACGTCGATCTCGCCGTCCTCGGCGGTCTTCACGACGACGACCTTCATACCGGCCATCACGGCGCTGGCGGCGTTCGTGCCGTGCGCGGAGGACGGGATCAGGCAGACGGTGCGCTGCTCGTCGCCGTTGGCGCGGTGGTATCCGCGTACGGCGAGCAGCCCGGCAAGCTCGCCCTGGGAACCGGCGTTGGGCTGGAGCGACACCTTGTCGTAGCCGGTGACCTCGGCGAGCCGGTCCTCCAGCTCACGGATGAGGGTCAGGTAGCCCGCCGCCTGCTCGACCGGCGCGAACGGGTGCAGCTGGCCGAACTCGGGCCAGGTGACGGGTTCCATCTCGGTGGTCGCGTTGAGCTTCATGGTGCAGGAGCCCAGCGGGATCATGCCCCGGTCGAGCGCGTAGTCCCGGTCGGCGAGCCGGCGCAGGTAGCGGAGCATCGCCGTCTCGGAGCGGTGCTCGTGGAAGACCGGGTGGGTGAGGTAGTCGTCGGTGCGCAGCAGCGTGTCCGGCAGGACCTCCGCCGTCGCCGCGTCCAGCGCCTCGATGTCGCCCTCGACCCCGAACGCGCTCCACACCGCGCCGACCTGGGCCCGCGCGGTGGTCTCGTCACAGGTGACCGCCACGTGGTCGGCGTCGACGAGGTACAGGTTGACGCCCCGGTCGCGGGCGGCGGAGACGACCTCCGCGGCACGGCCCGGCACCCGTGCGGTGACGGTGTCGAAGTAGGCGCCGTGCACGAGCTCGACCCCGCCGGCCTCCAGGCCGGCGGCGAGGATCGCGGCGTAGCGGTGGGTGCGCCGGGCGATGCCCTTGAGTCCCTCGGGCCCGTGGTAGACGGCGTACATGCCAGCCATCACGGCGAGCAGCACCTGGGCGGTGCAGATGTTACTGGTGGCCTTCTCACGGCGGATGTGCTGCTCGCGCGTCTGCAGGGCGAGCCGGTAGGCCTTGTGCCCGTCGGCGTCGACGGAGACACCCACGAGCCGGCCGGGCAGGCTCCGCGCGAAGCTCTCACGCACCGCCATGTAGCCGGCGTGCGGTCCGCCGAAGCCCATCGGCACGCCGAAGCGCTGCGTGGTGCCGACCGCGATGTCCGCGCCGAGCTCACCCGGCGACCGCAGCAGGGTGAGCGCGAGCAGGTCGGCGGCCACGGTGACGAGCGCGCCGAGCTCGTGCGCATGGTCGATGACCGGCTTGAGGTCCCGTACGGCACCGGAGGCGCCCGGGTACTGCAGCAGCACGCCGTTGATCTCACGCTCGGCGATCCCGGCCGGGATGCCCTCGCTCAGGTCGGCGACGACCACCTCGACGCCGGCCGGTTCGGCACGGGTCTCGATCACGGCGATGGTCTGGGGCAGGGCGTCCGCGTCGACCAGGAACAGGCCCTTCTTGTTCCGGCCCATGCGCCGGGACAGCGCCACCGCCTCGGCGGCCGCGGTGCCCTCGTCGAGCAGGGAGGCGCCGGAGGTGGGCAGCCCGGTCAGCTCGGCGACCATGGTCTGGAAGTTCAGCAGGGCTTCGAGCCGCCCCTGGGAGATCTCCGGCTGGTAGGGCGTGTAGGCCGTGTACCAGGCCGGGTTCTCCATGACGTTGCGCAGGATCACCGGCGGCGTGAAGGTCCCGTGGTACCCGAGCCCGATCATCGGGGCCAGGACCTGGTTGCGGTCGGCCAGCGTACGCAGCTCCGCCAGCACCTCGGCCTCGGTCCGGGCGCCCGGCAGGTCCAGGGCGTCGGCGTTCTTGATCACATCCGGGACCGCGGCGGCCGTGAGCTCGTCGAGGGAGCCGTAACCGACCTGGGCGAGCATCTTGGCGCGGGCCTCGTGGTCGGGGCCGATGTGGCGCTGCTCGAAGGGGATTCCCTGTTCGAGTTCGGAGAGCGGAATGCGATGGGCGGTCATTGCGGAGGCCTCCTGGTCTGACGCGACCTTCGAGGGGTACCCCGGCGCGGGTACCCCGACGGCCTCCCCCTCTGTCATCTCGACCTGAGAGCTTCACCGGGGCGCCCGAGGGCACTCCCGGCTTTCACCGTCGGTGAGAACGGAGGCCGTCGGCCTCCGCCCTGCTTTCCAGAGTGACCTCGTCCGTGCGGTACGTGGGCCTGAGAGATTCCGGGGAGGATTTGCTCCTTCGGCGCCTCCATGATCTCTGGAGGACTCTCCCGCACGGGGTCAGCAGCCATCGCCAGCCTACCAGCGAGGTCAACGCGCCGACTTTCGAGTGGCCCCCAGGTGAAAAGTGCTCTTTTGTAGTGCTTACGGATGGGTTGCGACCACATGGAGGGACCCGTGCAGACCGACATCGATCCGCGCCACCTGATCGGCCGCAAGGCGTTCGACCGCGACGGGACCAAGATCGGCACGATCGACGAGGTCTACCTCGACGACGCGACCGGCGTACCGGAGTGGGCAGCCATACGGACCGGCCTGTTCAGCAGGGACGCGTTCGTGCCCCTGGAGCCCAGCAAGCTGATCGAGGGCACCCTGCACGTCCCCTTCGAACGCGCCCTCATCAAGGACGCCCCCGACTTCGGCGTCGGGCGCCACCTGTCACCGGAGCAGGAACTCCAGCTCTACCACCACTACGGCCTGGACGTGGCCGCGCCTCCGGCGTTCCCCGACCGCGACTTCGGCAAGCTCGCCGGGTCCGACGACTCCTGAGACACTTCGGCCCCCGGCCCGCCGGGTCTTCGCGCCCCGCCCGGAGCGGGCGAAGCGGACGGCACTGACGGAACGGACCGTACGGAAGCGTCAGGCGGCACGGACCGCACGAGGGGCAGCGGGTCCGCCGGCTCCAGGTCCGGGTCGTCGGTCCGGAAGGTCCGCACCCGCCCGGGCTGCGAGTCGGGCGTCTCGAACCGCACGGTGACCCTCCCCAGTCCGCTGCCCTGCACCCATCCGTGTCCGTACCCGGCGTGCCGTACGTCGTGACCCGCGGGCCACCGGCGTTCGGCCGGCGCCCGCTCCTCCTCGCCCGGCCGGTCCCCGCCCTCCTCCACCGGATCCTCCGTCAGCTCCCCCGCCGCCTGCGCGAACAGGTCCTCCTGCGTGTAGTCGGCGAGCCCGGAGACACCGACGCCCAGCAGCCGCACCCCGCCCGTGGTGTCCACCGAGTCCAGCAGCCGCGCCGCGGCCTCCCGGACCACCGCCGGGTCGTCGGTGGGCCCGCGCAGGGTCTCCGACCGGGTCAGCGTGGAGAAGTCGTACCGGCGCACCTTCAGCACGATCGTCCGCCCCGACAGCCCGGCCTCCCGCAGCCGCCGCACGCACCGGTCCGCCAGCCGCCGCACCTCCAGACCCACACGTGTCCGGTCGTGGATGTCCACGTCGTAGGTGTCCTCCACGGACACCGACTTCGCCTCCCGCTCGGCCACCACCGGCCGCTCGTCGTGCGCCAGCGCCATGGCGTACAACGCGTGCCCGTGGGACTTGCCCAGCAGCCGCACGAGTTCGTCCTCGCCGGCCTCGGCGATCTCGGCGACCGAGGTGATCCCGGCCCGCCGCAGATGGTCGCCCGTCGCCGGACCGACACCCGGCAGCGTCCGCACCGACAGCGGACCCAGCAGGGCCCGCTCGGTGCCCGGCTCGATCACCACCAGACCGTCCGGCTTGGCCTGCTCGGACGCGATCTTCGCGAGCATCTTGCAGGCCGCCAGCCCCACCGATCCGGTGAGCCCGGTGAAGGCCCGTATGTCCGCGCGCAGCCGCACGCCCACCAGCCGGGCCGAGGCCTCGTCCCAGGCCTCTTTGCCGGCCTCCAGGTCCACGAACGCCTCGTCCAGGCTGAGCGGCTCCACCAGCGGCGACAGCGCGCGCAGGAGCCCCATCACCTGCTCGCTGATGGACCGGTAGAACCCGAACCGCGGAACGAGATAGGCGGCGTTCGGAGCGAGCCGGCGCGCCTGGGCCATGGGCATCGCCGAATGGACACCGAACACCCGCGCCTCGTACGACGCGGTCGCCACCACCCCGCGCGGCCCCAGCCCCCCGACGACGACCGCCTTCCCGCGCAGGCTCGGCTTGGACGCCTGCTCCGCCGAGGCGAAGAAGGCATCCATGTCGAGATGCAGGATCGTGGGCGTGGTTCTCACAACTCCGATGCTGCCCTACGCCACTGACAATGCCGACTCGCCAGGGCGGGCCGCGGGGAGCGCATGCGGTCGGGGCGAGCGGGACGCGGTCAGACCGCCCGGTTGCGCCGCCGCGCCAGTTCGTCCGCGGGGTTGTGTCCCACGAGGGTCTCGCCGGTGTCGACGCGTTCGCCGTGCAGCTGGGAGAGAGCGCTCTCCACATCCCGCCACACCACGCCGACCGCGATACCGAACACGCCCTGTCCGCCCTGGAGCAGCGCGTGCACCTCGTCGGGCGAGGTGCACTCGTAGACCGAGGCGCCGTCGCTCATCAGGGTCATGCGCTCCAGGTCGCTGAAGCCCCGCTCCCTGAGGTGCTGGACCGCGGTGCGGATGTTCTGCAGGGACACCCCGGTGTCGAGAAAGCGCTTGACCACTTTCAGGACCACGACGTCCC
This sequence comes from Streptomyces sp. NPDC005574, assembly GCF_040605435.1. Classification (NCBI taxonomy): domain Bacteria; kingdom Bacillati; phylum Actinomycetota; class Actinomycetes; order Kitasatosporales; family Streptomycetaceae; genus Streptomyces; species Streptomyces sp. NPDC005574. The sequence goes on along the minus strand of NZ_JBEXCW010000072.1, from coordinate 8,572 downwards.
GGAAGCTGTACAGCCGCTGTGTCCCCGACCCGTGCGCGGGCCGCACGCTCGGCTCGACGAGCCCGGTGCGCGCCCAGTAGTCCAGTTGCCGATAGGTGATACCGGCGGCCGCGCAGGCCGTCGGGCCCCGGTAGCCGATCTCCTCGGACGCCATGGACGTCGCCCCTCCGCTGCTCGGCACCGCCGCCGGTCGCTGCGAAGCGTGATCGGCCGCGCTGCTGTGAAGCGGGTACGGACCGCTCGCTCCGAGACTGCGTCCGGGAGCACCCCCAGCCGTACCGTCGCCGCTGCTTCTCACGCCGACCTCCGTCCTTGACCTGCCTTCTCGACGGTAGGCAGTCACCAGGGGTGCGTCAACGATCGCCACACTCGGCACGCCGAGTGATAATCACCCTAGGAGTGGTTTCCCGCACCCCACCGCGGGGAAAGGCTAGCCGAATGTGCCCGAAGCGGGCCGCAGGACGCTCTCACGCGCCACCGGCAAATGCCGGCATTTGAGGCGATGTCCACCACGGCCCGAGCCGAGCACCGGTCCGTCTCGAACAGTGCGTTCGCCGCGCTCACTGGCTGCTGGAGCCGAAGTCCTCGGGGGAGATCTGGTCGAGGAACTCGCGGAACTTCTCCACTTCGTCCTCCTGTTCGTCGGGGATGGCGATACCGGCGTCGTCGAGCACGCCGTCGCTCCCGTAGATCGGGGTCCCCGTGCGCAGGGCCAGCGCTATGGCGTCCGACGGACGCGCGCTCACCTCCACACCGCTCGCGAAGACCAGCTCCGCGTAGAAGACGCCGTCACGCAGGTCCGTGATGCGTACTTCCGTGAGCTCCTGCCCGACGGCCTCCAGCACGTCCTTGAACAGGTCGTGGGTCAGCGGTCGCGCGGGGGCCATGCCCTGCTGGGCGAAGGCGATGGCCGTCGCCTCCCCCGGTCCGATCCAGATGGGGAGGTAGCGGTCGCCTCCCACTTCACGCAGGAGCACGATCGGTTGGTTGGAGGGCATTTCGACCCGGACACCTACGACATCGAGCTCGTTCACACAGCAACCCTAGGCCGTGCCCGGGACGTTTGGGTAGTCGGGCCCGGATCGGGCGGCCGATCGGGCCTCCGCGCACCCGCCCCGTCAGGGCAGCCGCACACCGAGCGCGGTCTGCACCAATGCCGAGTGGAGCTTGACCGCGAGTCCCGCCAGTTCCCGGGTACGGGCCTCCGCGTGCACCCGGGTCTGCGGATTGCGGTGACGTCGCAGCGGAGCCACCACCTGGTCCACCAGACCGGCCTCACGGTCCGCGGCGGCCTTCATCACCCGCAGATGCCGCGGCTCGATCCCGAACCGCCCGAGCTCGGCGACCAGCGACGCCACCGTCACCGTCTCGGCGTCGTAGGCCCCGTCCGGCAGCGGTGCGATGAGTCCGTACGACTCCCACTCCTCGAGGTCCCGCTCGTCGATCCCGGCGGCGGCCAGCAGCTCGGCCCGCCCGATCCGGGCCGCGGTCGGCAGGTCGGCGGGCTCCAGGACGGCCTCACCGTCCCGCTGACGGCCCACGGTCGGCGGCGGCACCACGCCCACGTCGCCGCGCCCCGTCGCGTCCAGGTGCTCACGGATGACCTTGAGCGGCAGATAGTGGTCCCGCTGCATGCGCAGTACGTGGCCGAGGCGTTCGACGTCCTCGGCGCTGAACTTGCGATACCCCGACGGGGTGCGCCGCGGCTCGATGAGGCCCTCGGACTCCAGGAAGCGGATCTTGGAGATGGTCACTTCGGGGAACTCGTCGCGCAGCACGTTCAGCACCGTGCCGATGCTCATCAGCCCGCTGTCCGCGGCGGCGGCGCCGTGCCCGGCACCGCCGCTCGGTGTTTGCAGCATGGACCTTCCCTCGGGGTCCCCCCGGACGGAGCCCGGGAGAGGGTCAGTAGCCCCGCTGGCTCGCGTAGAACACCAGCCGGTACTTGCCGATCTGCACCTCGTCGCCGTTGGACAGAGCGACCTGGTCGATCCGTTCACGGTTGACGTAGGTGCCGTTCAGACTGCCCACGTCGGCCACCGTGAACGAACCGTCCGGACTGCGGCGGAACTCCACGTGCCGACGGGAGACCGTGACGTCGTCCAGGAAGATGTCGCTCTGCGGGTGGCGGCCGGCCGTGGTCAGCTCACCGTCCAGCAGGAAGCGGCTGCCCGAGTTGGGGCCCCGACGCACCACCAGGAGCGCCGACCCGAGAGGCAGCGCGTCGACGGCGGCCTGCGCCTCCGGGGAGAGCATCGGCATCTGAGTCTGTCCGGTGACCTCCGCGTCGTAGGCCTCCAGGCCCGAGATGGAGATCGTGGACGTGGTCTCCGACGGACGCTCCGGAACGGCGCCGGCCCGCAGGGGCGCGCCGCAGTTGGAACAGAACCGGCTGTTCTCCGCGTTGCGGTTGCCGCACCTCGTACACACCAGGGCCGACATCGACGGATCCTCCTGCCGCGGCTGCCCCGACGGGGCGTTGGACGCGTACGGGTCGGCGGAAAACCCTCCACCCGTACCTGAGGTTGACGGTTGCCCGAAACCTATGCCGCCGGACTGAGCAGGGTCAACAGACGGCGCACCCTGGCCTCCGGACGCGTCGCCGCCCTGACCGGAGAGCTGATCCCGGAACAGCGGGCGCTGCCCCTCCGCGTCAGGCTGTGCGCGATGACGAGCGGTCGCGTTGTCGCTGCCCTCTCGCGCGCTCTTGCCGAACAACTTCGCAAACAACTTCACGGGCGATTCCCCTTGACCGAAACAGACCCGCCCGTGGGGCAGGACGAACCCTGATTGAACACACCGGTCGACCCGGACATCCTCACAACGTCCGTAACCACCAGACAGTTTCCACCACGCACCACCCATTCGGTGCGCCGACCCCCCGCAACCTCATGCCCTCGCCGGACGACCGCCATGCACTTGCGGTTCACCGGGAGGACGACCGAGCGTAGTCAGGCCGCTTCGCAGCTCGCAAGGCGTCCACCACGATGTCGTCCGTCCGCACGACGCTCACCGTGGCCTGCTCCTTCTCAAGAGTCTGCACCACGCCTCCAGGGATGTTCAGCGCCGGCTCCAGGTCCTGCGGCTTGCCGATGACCTTGAAACGATACGGGGCGTTGATCTTGTTCCCGTCCACGCTGACGCCGCCGCCGGAGTCCGTCAGGTAGGTGCCGGCGACCACTCGCACGCTGTTCACCTGGATCGCCTCGGCACCCGCCGCACGTAGTTCCTGGATCGCGTCGAGCAGCATGTCGGCCTGGACCGTTCCCTTCGGGTCGGAGATGGTCATCGAGATGCCGGGACCCTGCGCGGCCACGGTGCCTGCCAGGATGCCGAGCTGCCTCTCCTTCTCGACCGTCTGCTTGCGGGCCTCCTCGGCCTGGTCGGAGCTGTTCTCCAGCTCGTCCCGCTGCTTCACGAGCCCCTGCTTCTCGTCTGCAAGACGCTGAGTGCGGTCGTCCAGTTCATCGAGGATGCGCACAAGATCTTCCTGGCGTGCGCCGCGCAGCGCGCTGTCGCTGTCACTGTTCGACGCCACCTGGACGGCCAGACCGAAGCCGAGGCCGAACAGCAGGACCGCGACGATGAGTTGGGCCCTGGAGGCCCGCGGCGGCCACAGTCCGTCCACCAGCCGCTGCCGCCCGGTGAGCTTCGGCTCCGGCTCGGGCGCGTCCACCTTCGCGGACACGGGCACGGGCCCGGTCGCCGGGACCTCCTCGGGCAGCTCCCGGCGCAGGCGGTTCCCCGGCGCTCCGGCGATCCCGTCCGTGCTGTCGTCGGACTTCTCGTTCTGGTTGCCGTTCTCGCTCATCGTCGTCACGCCCGGAACACGTGCCGGCGGATCGCCGCGGCGTTGGAGAAGATCCGGATCCCGAGGACCACGACCACGCCGGTCGACAGCTGAGCTCCCACGCCGAGCTTGTCGCCCAGGAACACGATCAGCGCGGCCACCACCACGTTGGACAGGAACGACACGACGAAGACCTTGTCGTCGAAGATGCCGTCGAGCATGGCCCGCAGACCGCCGAACACGGCGTCGAGCGCCGCGACGACGGCGATCGGGAGATACGGCTCGACGACCGCCGGAACCTCGGGCCGGACCAACAGGCCGGCCACCACTCCCACGATGAGGCCCAGTACGGCGATCACGATGTGCCCTTCTCGATTCTCGGCTGCGCTGTACGTACGATCACACTCGGTGCGGCGGGCAGCCGGAGGTCGCTCTCCACCGAGATGCCGGTCCGGATGCCGTAGTTCTCCTGCAGGGCATGCAGATACAGTCCGTCGGCGCTGTTCTGGAACCTGGTGCTCAGCTTTTTCCCGTCCCCCACGGCGAGCACCGTGTAGGGCGGTACCAGCGGCTTGTTGTCGACCAGTATCGCGTCACCCGCGGCCCTGACCGCGGACAGGGCCGTCAGCCGCTGCCCGTTGATGGACACGGCCTCCGCGCCCGACGCCCACAGTCCGTTGACCACGCGCTGCATGTCACGGTCGCGCACCCGTCCGGTGTCGGAGAAACCGGAGGTCTCGCGCGGGTCCCCGTCGCCGCCCGTCGTTGCTTCCTTGGCGTCGTTCACCACGAGTTTCACCCCGGGACCCTGCACTTCCGTGGCGCCCGACAGGATGCCGACCAGTGACGTCCCATCGGTGCCCCCGGACTGCCGGAGCGCCTCGCGCTGCCGCGCGCTCACGGTGTCACGCAGGGTGTCGACGGTCTTCTCGAGCCGGTCCGCCGCCTCGGTCTCACGGTCGATGCGGTCGATCAGCTCCTCGCGCTCCTTGGCGACGACGGGAGCCGCGACCCGGGCCTGTGCGGCGCCCACGGTCACCACCAGTGCCGCGAGCACCAGGCCGGCGGCCAGACCGAGCTTCGCGCTCAAGGTCTTCGGCAGGCCGCCCACGCCGTCGGCCTTCTTCCGGGCAGCGGCCTCTGCGTACCCGTCGTCGAGGCTGTGGTCCATGACGTTGGTCAGCAGCGACATGGAGGCGTCCGGGCGCGCGGGACGCGCGGGTCTGCTCCGAACGGGGGGCTGCTGCGGCATGCCGCACATCGTCGCACGTTGCGACCGGTACCTCCGAATGGCCCCACCGGCGTGCCGGACAGGCCCCCTTGGGGGCACTTGTCCGGCACGCGCGGGTGATCCGTGTTTCAGCGGCCGGCGCTGTCCACGACCGCCGCCCACTCGTCCAGCAGGGCCTGCGCGGAGGCGTCGTCCGGCCCCTCCGCCCACAGGTGGGTGACCGCTTCCGCGGGGTCGGGCAGCACCATCACCCAACGGCCGTCGGTCTCCACCACCCGCACTCCGTCGGTCGTGTCGACGAAGCGGTCTCCGGCCGCTTCCACGACCCGCCTCATCACCAGGCCCTTGACGGCCCACGGGGTCGCCAGGTCCCGCTTGAGGACGTGCGCCCGCGGGATGCGCGCGTCGATCTGGCTCAGCGTGAGCTGTGTGCGCGCCACCAGCCCGATCAGCCGGACGAAGGCCGCCGCACCGTCGAAGACGCTGCTGAACTCCGGGATGATGAAGCCACCCTTGCCGTCACCACCGAAGATCGTGGTCTCGTCCCGGCCGACCCGGGTGAGATCGTCGGGTGAGGTCGTCGTCCACTCCACCTGCGTCCCGTGGTACGCCGCCACCTGCTCGGCGATCCTCGTGGTGGTCACCGGCAGCGCCACCCGCCCACTGCGCCGCTCCGACGCCACCAGGTCGAGCATGACGAGCAGCGCGCGGTCGTCCTCAACGATCCGGCCCTTCTCGTCGACCAGCGAAAGCCGCTCGCCCACGGGGTCGAACCGCACACCGAACGCGGCCCGCGCGGACGCCACGATCTCGCCCAGCCGCACCAGACCCGACCGGCGCGCGTCGGTCGTCTCCGTCGGCCGGGACTCGTCCAGACCGGGGTTGATGGTCAGGGAGTCGACGCCGAGCTTGCCGAGCAGGCTGGGCAGGACCAGACCGGCGCTGCCGTTCGAGGCGTCGACGACGACCTTGAGCCCCGACTCGGAGATCCCGGTGATGTCGACGTTGCGCAGCAGCGACCCGGTGTACGAGTCGAAGACACTTGCCGGGAAGTGCAGGTCCCCGATCTCGCCCGGGAAGGCACGCCGGTACTCCTGGCGCGCGAAGACCCGGTCCAGCTTGCGCTGGCTGGCCTGCGACAGGTCGGCGCCCTGACTGTCAAAGAACATGATGTCGACCGAGTCCGGCACACCGGGAGTCGTACGGATCATGATGCCGCCGGCACTGCCGCGAGCGGTCTGCTGCCGGGCGACGGGCAGCGGTACATTCTCCAGGTCCCGTACGTCGATGGCGCTGGCCTGCAACGCCGAGATGACCGCGCGCTTCAGCGCACGGGCACCACGGGAGTGGTCGCGGGCCGTGGTGACGGTGGAGCCCTTCTTGAGCGTCGTCGCGTAGGCACCGGCCAGACGCACCGCCAGCTCCGGCGTGATCTCGACGTTCAGGATGCCGGAGACCCCGCGGGCGCCGAAGAGGTGTGCCTGGCCCCGGGACTCCCAGATGACCGACGTGTTCACGAACGCGCCGGCCTCGATGGTCTTGAACGGGTAGACCCGTACGTTGCCCTGCACGATCGATTCTTCACCGATCAGGCATTCGTCACCGATGACGGCGCCGTCCTCGATGCGCGCCGCCCGCATGATGTCGGTGTTCTTCCCGACGACGCATCCGCGCAGGTTGCTGTGCTGCCCGACGTACACGTTGTCGTGCAGGACCACCTTGTGCAGAAACGCGCCGCTCTTCACGACGACGTTGGAACCCACGACGGTGTGCTCACGGATCTCGGCGCCGGCTTCGACCTTGGCGTAGTCCCCGATGTAGAGGGGCCCGCGGAGCACGGCGTCGGGATGCACCTCGGCACCCTCGGCCACCCAGACGCCCGGAGAGATCTCGAACCCGTCGATCTCGACGTCGACCTTGCCCTCCAGGACGTCGGCCTGCGCCTTCACGTAGCTCTCGTGGGTACCGACGTCCTCCCAGTAGCCTTCCGCGATATAGCCGAAGACCGGCTTCCCCTCCTTCATCAACTGCGGGAAGACGTCACCGGACCAGTCGACGGGAACGTCGGGGTCGACGTAGTCGAAGACCTCGGGCTCCATCACGTAGATGCCGGTGTTCACGGTGTCGGAGAACACCTGGCCCCAGGTCGGCTTCTCGAGGAAGCGCTCGACCTTGCCCTCTTCGTCGACAATGGTGATGCCGAATTCCAGCGGATTGGGCACACGCGTCAGGCAGACCGTGACGAGCGCGCCCTTTTCCTTGTGGAAGTTGATGAGTTCGGTGAGGTCGAAGTCCGTCAGGGCATCGCCGGAGATGACGAGGAAGGCATCGTCCTTCAACGCCTGCTCGGCGTTCTTGACGCTTCCGGCGGTACCGAGTGGCTTCTCCTCGTTGGCATAGGTGAGCTCCATACCGAGCTCCTCGCCGTCACCGAAGTAGTTCTTGACCAGCGAGGCCAGGAACTGGACGGTGACGACGGTCTCGTTGAGCCCATGCCTTTTGAGCAGCCGCAGAACGTGCTCCATGATCGGCCGGTTGGCCACCGGCAGGAGCGGCTTGGGCATGCTCGAGGTCATGGGACGAAGGCGTGTGCCTTCGCCTCCGGCCATCACGACGGCCTTCATGTCGGAAGCGTCCTCCTCTGGAGACGAAGGTCCAGCCGACTGCACCCGTCCCTATTGTCCCGCACTTTTCCGCGGCGGGCCATCGAGCCCTCACGGGCGTATCAATGGGCGGGGTCAATCGGCCATGGCGTCCGCGCGGAGCAGCCGGCGGACTTGTACTACGTAGAGGACTCCTGCCCACCAGTACAGGGTTGTACCCCATCCAGCGAACGCCCATCCGAAAATAGCACCCAGTGACGAGAGCCACCCGCTTCCGTCACTGAGGAGGAGCAGCGGGAAGGCGTACATCAGGTTGAACGTGGCGGCCTTGCCCAGGAAGTTCACCTGCGGCGGCGGATAGCCGTGGCGTCGGAGGATGCCCACCATCACCAGCAGGACCAGCTCTCGCGCGACAAGTGCAGCGGTCAACCAGATGGGCAGAATCTCGCGCCAGGTCAGACCGACCAGGGTGGAAAGAATGTAAAGCCGGTCAGCTGCCGGGTCGAGGAGCCGGCCGAGGCTGCTGATCTGGTTCCAGCGACGCGCGAGCTTGCCGTCCAGGTAGTCGCTGATGCCGCTCAGCATCAGTACCAGCAGGGCCCAGGTGTCACTCTTGGGGCCACCGAACTCGGGCCTGAGGATCAGCCACAGGAAGAGCGGCACACCGAGGAGCCGCGCCATGCTGAGGATATTGGGGATGGTGAGCACCCGGTCCGTCTGGACGCGGGTCTCTTGGACCTCCACCCGGGGGCCTCCTGTGGGAAATGTGCCGACGATGCCCCCTGACCCTACCTCAACGCAAAAAAGCTCCGGTTCCTGGGCTGCATGCCCAAGAACCGGAGCTCTAAAAGGAGTTCGGCGGTGTCCTACTCTCCCACAGGGTCCCCCCTGCAGTACCATCGGCGCTGTAAGGCTTAGCTTCCGGGTTCGGAATGTAACCGGGCGTTT
>NZ_JBEXCW010000071.1:0-43602 GCF_040605435.1 Streptomyces sp. NPDC005574 | reverse complement strand
GACTGGAAGTGTTGTCGCGGCTCGGACCGAAAACCATCGGGACCGTGCTGTGATCGTGAACACCGTGTTGTGCGGAGCCGTAGTGCTGGATACTGTGGGCAGCCGCCGCCGGTGACCGGTGCCGGACGCGGTGAGCTGGAGGGGACGGTTCGCGTGAGCGAGATACCAGCGAAGGCCACGGAGTCCGAGGACCCGTCGGGCGGTGCTGGAGCGGAGGTCGTGGATGCTGCCGCGATGGGAGTCCGCCCCGGCGAGACGCCGCCCGGCGACGCCCTGTGGCAGAGCAGCCCACCCGGCTCGATCTACGACTACATCAAGGTCGCGTCCTTCTCCATCGGGCCCGACGGGCTCGTCGACCAGTGGAGCCTGCGCGCCGAGCAGCTCTTCGGCATCCCCGCCGGGCACGCGGTCGGCATGGACCCCATCGAGGCGTTCATCGACCCGGACCGCCGCGAGGAGGGCCAGCGCAAGATGGCCGAGATCCTCGACGGCCGCGAGTGGACCGGCGTGGTGCCCTTCCGGCTGCCGGACACCCCCGGGGGCGAGCCCGGTCACGAGGGCCTCGCCGAGGTGTACGTCATGCCGACGCGGACGGAGGAGGGCGAGAAGGCCGCCGTCTGTATCGTCGTCGACGTCCGCACCCTGCGCAGCATCGAGACGGACCTCGCCGCCTCGCAGGCGATATTCGGTCAATCTCCCTTCGGCTTCCTGCTGATCGACCCCGATCTGCGGGTGCGCCGTGCCAACCAGCGGTTCGCGTCGATCTTCGGCGGCACGCCCGACGACCACCGCGGCCGCGGGGTCCACGACTACCTGCCGCGCTCCGAGGCCGAGCGGGTCGCCGCGACCCTGCGCCGGGTCCTGGAGACCGGCGACTCCATCACGGACATGCACGTCACGGGCTTCGTGCCGGGCTCCGAGGAGCGCCGGCACTGGTCCGTCAACCTCTACCGCGTGCACAGCGGCACCGGCCGCCCCATCGGGGTCGCCTGGCTCGGGACGGACATCACCGCCCGCCGCGCCGCCGCCCGCGAGGCCGCCGCCGCCCGGCGCAACCTCGCCCTGCTGAACGACGCCGGGGCCCGCATCGGCAACTCCCTCGACCTGGAGACCACCGCCCGCGAACTCCTCGACGTCGTGGTGCCCGGCTTCTGCGACCTCGCCACCGTCGACCTCTACCAAGGGCTGCTGGCCGGTGACGAGACCCCGCCGGGCCTCGCCGACGGCAGCGCCGAACTGCGCCGCGTCGCCTTCGCCAGCGCCGTTTCGGACGCGCCCTTCGTCGGCGGCGGCCCGCCCGTCGCGGTCGGCGCCGTCCACCACTATCCCTTCAACTCCTCCTGCGCGGACGCCCTGCGCACCGCCCGGCCGCAGTTCGTCCCCGCGGAGGAGGGCGGGCTCGTGCAGTCCACGCTGGCCGTGCCGATGGTCGCCCACGACACCGTCGTAGGACTGGCGCAGTTCGCGCGGACGAAGGGCAGCGAGCCGTTCGGCGACCGGGACCGCGACCTCGCGGTGGAGCTGGCCGCGCGGGCCGCCGTCTGTATCGACAACGCCCGCCTGTACCGGCGCGAGCACGAACGGGCGCTGATCCTCCAGCGGTCCCTGCTCCCGCCGGGCGACCCGGTCGCCTCCGGCCTGGACATCGCCTGCCGCTACCTGCCCGGCAACTCCTCCTCCGACCGGCCCAGCGAGGTCGGCGGCGACTGGTTCGACGTCATCGAACTGCCCGGACACCGCACGGCGTTGGTCGTCGGCGACGTCATGGGCCGCGGGCTGCGTGCGGCGGTCGCCATGGGTGAACTGCGGTCCGCCGTCCGCACGCTGGCCCTGCTCGACCTCGAACCGGCCGAGGTGCTCTCCGCGTTGGACGAGATCGCGCGTGGACTCGGCGCCCCCGGAGGCGTCCAGCAGGCCACCCGCTCGGCCCGCCGGCCGCGCGAGGCGGACCTGCTGGAGGTGTACCTCGCGACCTGCGTGTACGCCGTCTACGACTCGGTGACCCGCAGGTGCACCTTCGCCAACGCCGGCCACCTGCCGCCCGTCCTGGTCGAACCCGGCGAGGACGCGCTGATGCTGGACGTGCCGCCGGGCATGCCGCTCGGCGTCGGCGGCGAGCCGTTCGAGGAGGTGGAGGTCGAACTGCCCGAGGGCGCCCTGCTGGCGCTCTACACGGATGGACTGGTCGAGTCGCGCGACCACCCGCTCGACGAGGGCCTCCAGGCGTTCGTCGGCGCCCTCACCGATCCCTCCGCCCCGCTGGAGGACGTCTGCGACCACGTCCTCAACACCCTCGACACCCACCACGGCGAGGACGACATCGCCCTGCTGATGGCCCGCGTCCAGGGGCTGCCCGCCGGGTCCGTCGGCGACTGGACGCTGCCGCGCGAGCCACGCAGCGTGGGGCGCGCCCGCGAACAGGCCCGCCGGCAGCTGCTCGAATGGGACCTGGAACCCCTCGTCGACACGACGGAACTCCTGGTCAGCGAGCTGGTGACGAACGCGCTGCGGTACGGCGAGGGCGAGATCAGGCTACGGCTGCTGCTGGACCGCACGCTGGTGTGCGAGGTCTGGGACTCGGGCCTGGTCCAGCCGCGCCGCCGTCGCGCCCGCGACACGGACGAGGGCGGCCGCGGCCTGCAACTGGTCGGTCTGCTCAGCGCGGCCTGGGGCTCGCGCCGCACACCGCGCGGCAAGACGGTCTGGTTCGAACTCCCCCTGCCCGACGGCGAGAACGGCCTGGCGGACCCGGCGGAGGCGTTGCTGAGCCTGTTCTGAACGAGCCGTACGACGAGGGTCGGGAAGGGACGGCGCGCGGCCGGCCGACGCGCGTCACGGCACCGGCCCCGGGCCGTCCGGCGCGTCCGGAGCCGGCGTGGGTCCGGTTCCGTCGCCGTCGGCGTCGTTCGGCGCCACCGGCCGGACAGGCTCCGCCGTCCCCGAGGTCTCGGCGCGCTCCGGGTCTCCGGCGCCTTTCGGGCTTCCGGCGTTTTCCGGGGTCCGCGCACCCTCCGGGCCTTCGGCGCCGTTCGGGGCTCCGGGACTCCCCGGGGTCCCGGCGCGCTCCGAGCCTCCGGCGCGCTCCGGGTCTCCGGGACTCTCCGGGGTCTCGGCGCGCTCCGGGGCTCCGGCGCCTTTCGAGCTTCCGGCGTTCTCCGGGGTCTCCGCGCTCTCCGGGCCTTCGGCGCCCTTCGGGGCTTCGGAACTGCCCGGGGTCCTGGCGCGCTCCGGGTCTCCGGCGCGCTCCGGGGCTCCGGGACTCTCCGGGACCCCGGGACTCTCCGGGACCCCGGCGCCCTCCGGGCCTCCGGGACCCTCCTGGGTCTGCGCACCTTCCGGGCCTCCGGCACCCTCTTGGGTCCCCGCACCCCCCGCACCCCCCGCACGCCCCGCCGCCCCCGCGCCTCCCGGGTCCGCCAACGGCTCCGGCGATCTCGGGGGTTGGTGGTCGGTGGGGCCGCGGCGAGCCCGGGTGGCGGGGCCGCCGTAGCTCGCGGGTGGGCCGCCGTCCGGGTGCCCGCCGAGGAGGATGCCGCCGAGCACCGCGCCGCCCGCCCCGGTGGTGTGCTCCGCCGCGCCGACGGCCGGGGTGCCGTGCACCCGGACGTCCTGCCCGGCGAGTTCACGGGCCCGCCGGGCGAGGGCGTCCGCCGTCGGGCACCGCTCGGACTCCTCCGCGCCGGCCCGGCCGTACGGCGCCGCGGGGGCCGGGAGCGCGAGCAGCCGTTCCGCCTCCGCCAGCAGGGTGCGGGCCGCGCCGCCCACCGCACCCCGGTGCGTCCCGACGAACCCGGCCGCGAGGTCGGTGGCACTGCGGGCCGTCAGAGCGGCGGCCGCCGCCAGCACCCCGGTCCGGCCGGTGCCCACCGGCGCGACCGCCCGTTCGATCCGCCGGAGCGCGTCGAGCGGGTCGTAGGGCCCGGCGGTCAGCTCCTCCCGTACGGCGGCCAGGACCGCGTCCGCGTGCAGCACCCGGGAGCGCAGCCGCGAGACGGGCGGGTCCGTGTCGCCGTCGGCCGCACCGGCGGCCCCGCCCGGCGTGCCGGGAGCGCCGGCCGCCGGCATCGACCCCTCCCGGGCACCCGCGATCTCCGCTTCCGCGCCCGTGAGCGCGGCCGGCACCAGCCGTGCGGCGGCCGTCAGTTCGGCGGTGAGCCGGTCGATGCCGTCCAGGAACACGGCGGCCTGCGCCACGGCTCCCTCGGCGGCGCGCACCTGCCGGGCGGCGTCGGCGGGCTCGCCCAGATCGGCGGCCTGCCGGGCCCGGTTGAGCCGGAAGGTCGCGAACACCAGGCGGTCCCGGGCCTGTTCGACATATCCGGTCACGTGGACGGTGGCGGCGGGGGTGAACCGGTCACCCAGCTCGGCGAGAACGGCGTCCGCGGCCCCGGTGCGGCCCGCCAGCTCCCGGAAGCGGGCCTCGGCGGCCTCCAGGGCCGGGCCGGCCGAACGTTCCAGGTCGCGCAGGCGGTCGAAGTCGGCGGCCTCCGCGTCCAGCCGCCGCCCAGCCTCCTGGCACCGCCCGACGATCCCGGTGAGCGCGTGCCGCCGGGACGGCTCGTCCGCGGGGACCCCTTCGTCGTACTGCCGGCGCATCCGGAAGGCGGCCAACAGTTCGGCCTTCGCCTCCCGCAGGGCTCGGGCGAAGGGGGCCGCTGAGGGCGTCCCCGAACGGGCCTGGGCGAAGCCGAGTTCCTCACGGCTGGTGCGCAGGCAGTCGTCGGCCTCGGCGAGCAGCGCGAGGGTGCGGGCGTCGAGGTCGTCGAGCGGCGAGGAGGGCGGTACGGCGGGGGCGGCGCCCGGAGTCGTACGGGTGCGGGCCCGCCGGGTGCGCCGCAGGTAGCCGTAACCGGCGAGCGCGCCGACCGCCGCGACCACGACCAGGGGCAGGACGAGCGAGGCCGCGGACGTCTCGTCCTTGCCGGCCGCGGCGGCCACCGGGGTCGGCGTGGCCCGTACGGTCGCAACCGGGGTGTCGGTACTGATCGTCATCAAGGGCAGCACCAGCCACACGACCCCGGCCACGGCGCCGAGCAGGGCGTGCGCCACCCGCACGGATATGTGCGTGTTCGCGCGCCGTGGGCGGCCCCGGCTCAAGGATGACGTCACGTTTCGGAGCGTATGAGCAGGAATGCGCCGGCGCGACCGGGGCGCGTCCGGGGTGGGGTGCGCGGGGCATGAGGGCACGGGAGGGGACGACGTGGGAGGAAACGGCGTGGGGCGGGACGGCGTGGGAGGGGGCGGCGTGGGGGCGGAACGCACAGCGGCGACCGGCGCAGGGGCGGGCGGGACGGCGGCCACGCGGCACGCGGACCCGCACGGGCCGGACGCCCGGAAGCCTGACCCCGATGCCCCTGACCGGGAGACCCCTGACCCCGATGCCCCCGACCGGGAGACCCCCGACCGCAAGACCCTTGACCCCGAAACCGGCGAAACCCCCCGCCCCCGCCCCCGTCCCCGCACCCCCTGGCCCCGCCGTCTCCGCCGTGCCGGTCTCGTGCTGGTCCTGGTCCTCCTGCTGCCGGCGCTCGCCGGGGCCGTCGCCCTCCGGGTGAACTACGCGGGGGACCCGGCCGAGGGGACGTACACCCGTGACCGGGACGCGCTCTGGCTCGGGCACGCCTGGGTCGACGGGCGGAAGAAGGACGCGGACCTCGCGGCGCTGGCCCGCCGGCTCGGCGACACCGGCATCCACGACCTGTACGTCCACGCGGGCCCGCTGGAGGACGACGGCACCCTGCCCAAGTCGGCGTACAAGAACGCCCGTTGGTTCATCGACGGAGTGCGCCGGGAGCTGCCCGGCGTCCGGGTGCAGGCGTGGCTGGGCGACGTGCTCGCGACGGAGGGCCCCGCCGGCATGCACCTCGAACGCGCCGCGACCCGCGCGGCCGTCGTCACCTCCACGCGCCAGATCCTCGCCGCCGGCTTCGGCGGCGCCCACTTCGACCTGGAGCCGCTGCACTCCGACGACCGCGACTACCTCACGCTCCTCGACTCCCTGCACCGCGTGACGAAGGCGCACGGCGTCCCGCTGTCGGTGGCGGCCCACCAGATCGACCCGCTCCCGGCGTTCCACTCCCTCGCGGGCGCGATCACCGCGCACCCCAAGTGGTGGTCGCAGGCGTTCTTCGGCCAGGTCGCGCGCCGCGTCGACCAGATCGCCGTCATGTCGTACGACACGGCCCTGCCGTTGGAGAGCCTGTACGGCGGCTACGTCGCCGAGCAGACCTCCCTGGCCCTGGAGGTCACCCCGCCGTCGACCGACCTGCTGATGGGCCTGCCCTTCTACTACGAGGACAACATGGACCACCACGGGAACGCCGAGACCGTGCCCGCCGCCGTCCGAGGCGTCCGCCTCGGCCTGTCCCGCACGGACCCCGGCCGCGCCCGCTTCGGCGTCGCCCTGTACGTGGACTTCGCCGCCACGGAGGCGGACTGGACGGCGTACCGGGAGGGTTGGGTGCGCTGAAATCCGCCTGACGGCGGCTGGGGCGGGGTGCGAGGATCCGGCGGGTGACCTCCACCCGAGCGCCCCTCACCCGTGCCGAACTCTCCCCGCTCGCCCGGGCGGCCGCCGGGCCGGGGCGCTCCCTCGCCGGAGTCGCCCGGCTGCGCGGTGGCTCCAAGAAGGGCGTCTACCGGCTCACCCTCGACGACGGGACGACGGCCGTGGCCTACGTCTGGTCGCCGGACGAGGACTTCTGGGACGCCGGGCCCGGCGACCCGCACGACCCGTTCGGCCACGCCTCGGGGTTGGACCTCTTCACGGCGGCCCACGACCGGCTGTCCGGCCTCGGCGTCCCCACGCCCCGCCTGCTGTACGCGGACCGCTCGGGGCGCCACCTGGCCGCGGCGGCCGCGGTCGTCGAGGATCTGCCCGGAGGCAGCCTGGAAGGGGCGCTGCGGCGCGACGAGGACGCGGCACGGGCCCCTCTGGAGCGGCTGGCCGACGCGCTCGCCGTCCTGCACGCCGAGCGGGGGCCGGCCTTCGGGAAGGTCGCGCTCGTCGACAACGGCGGTGTGTCGTCCGGGGGTTCCTGCGAGCGGCGGGTCACCGAGGGCGCGCTGCGCGACATCGCGGCGGTCGCCGTACGGGACGAGCGGGTCGCCGCCGCCCGCGCGGACCTCGAAGGAGCGGTCCACCGCCTGGCGGCCCGGGTCCGCCCGCGCGACCACCTCACCCTCATCCACGGCGAACTGGGCCCCGACCACGTCCTCCTGAGCGGCGACGGCCGGCCCGCGCTGATCGACATCGAGGGGCTCATGTACTTCGACGCGGAGTGGGAGCACGTGTTCCTGGAGCTTCGGTTCGGCCGGTGGTACGACGTGCTGCGCGTCCCCGGACTGGACGAGGACCGGCTGCGCCTGTACCGGCTGGTGATGCACCTCGGCCTCGTCGCCGGCCCCCTGCGCCTCCTCGACGGCGACTTCCCGGAGCCGGCGGTGATGCGGGGCATCGCCGAGTACAACCTGTGCCGCGCACTGGAGTCGGTGGGACGATGACCGGCATGCATCTGACGCTGGTGGTCCTGGGCGCGCTGCTGCTGACCGTGCTGGCGGCCGGTGGGGTCGCGGGGGTGGCGGGCCGGGTGCCGCCGTGGCGGGCGCGCCGGGTCGCGCGGCCGAGGCTGTGGGGGTACGGCATGGTCCTCTCGGCGGCCGGCGGCGCCGTGTTCCTGTTCGCGGGGCCGCTCGACGGGCCGCACGGTTCCTTCGGCGCCGCGCCGGTCGTCGGCTGGGTGGCGTTCATGGCGGGGCTCGCGCTCCAGATGCTCGGGGAGCGCCCCGGCCGCACCACGCGGACGGCTCCCCCCGGGCAGGAGCCGTCCGCCGGCGACGGCCCTTAGGGGCGCCGCCTGCCGATCTTCGACCCCAGCCACACCAGGGGGTCGTACTTGCGGTCGACCGCTCGTTCCTTCAGCGGGATCAGCGCGTTGTCCGTGATCCTGATGCCCTCGGGGCAGACCTCGGTGCAGCACTTGGTGATGTTGCAGTAGCCGAGGCCGTGTTCGTCCTGCGCCGTGCGTTTGCGGTCCAGGCCCGACGCGTCGGCGGCGTCCAGCGGATGCATGTCGAGTTCCGCGACCCGCATGAGGAAGCGCGGGCCGGCGAACGCCGGTTTGTTCTCCTCGTGGTCGCGCACCACATGGCAGGTGTCCTGGCACAGGAAGCACTCGATGCACTTGCGGAACTCCTGCGGACGGTCCACGTCCTCCTGCATCATGCGGTACTCGCCGGGGCCCACACCCTCCGGCGGCACGAACGCCGGGACCTCCCTGGCCTTCTGGTAGTTGAAGCCGACGTTCGTCACCAGGTCGCGGATCACCGGGAAGGCCCGCAGCGGGGTGACCGTGATGGTCTCCGCCCGGTCGAACACCGACATACGGGTCATGCACAGCAGCCGGGGCCGTCCGTTGATCTCCGCGGAGCAGGAACCGCACTTGCCGGCCTTGCAGTTCCAGCGCACGGCGAGATCCGGCGCCTGGGTGGCCTGGAGGCGGTGGATGATGTCGAGGACGACCTCACCGTCGTTCACCTCGACCTCGAAGTCCTCCAGGCCGCCGCCCTCGACGTCGCCGCGCCACACCTTGAAGCGGGCCTCGTAGCTGCTCACTCGTAGAGCTCCTCTTCGGCGAGGTACTTGACCAGCTCCTCCTTCTCGAAGAGGGCGAGCAGGTCCGGGCGGACGGGTTCGGTGGTCTCACGGGAGAGGTCGATCTGGCCGCGCACCGGGTCCGTCGCGGTCGGCTCGACCTCGGGCTCGACCAGCCGGCACAGCAGGTTGACGCGGCGCCACGCGCGGTCCATCGACGGATGGTCCTCGCGCGTGTGGCCGCCACGCGACTCGGTGCGCTCCAGCGCGGCCCGCGCCACGCACTCGCTGACCAGCAGCATGTTCCGCAGGTCCAGGGCCAGGTGCCAGCCGGGGTTGAACTGCCGGTGGCCCTCGACGCCGGCCCGCCGGGCCCGTACCCGCAGCTCCGCCAGCTTCTCCAGCGCCTGCTCCATCTCGGCCTCACGGCGGATGATCCCGACGAGGTCGTTCATCGCCTGCTGGAGCTCCTGGTGGAGGGTGTACGGGTTCTCCGGCGGGTGTCCCCCGTCCGCGCCGGGCGCCGGGCCCTCCGCGGAGAAGGGGCGCAGGGCCTCGGCGGCGGCCGCGTCGACCTCGATGTCGTCCACCGCGGGCCGGCCGCCCGCCGCGCCGGTCGCGTACTGCGCCGCGTGCCGGCCCGCGCGCCGGCCGAACACCAGCAGGTCGGAGAGCGAGTTGCCGCCCAGGCGGTTGGAGCCGTGCATGCCGCCGGCGACCTCGCCGGCCGCGAACAGTCCGGGCACCCCGCGGGCCGCCGCCGACTCCGAGTCGACCGCGATACCTCCCATCACGTAGTGACAGGTAGGGCCGACCTCCATCGCCTCCGCCGTGATGTCGACGTCGGCCAGCTCCTTGAACTGGTGGTACATCGACGGCAGTCGGCGCCGGATGACCTCGGCGGGCATGCGCGTCGACACGTCGAGGAAGACGCCGCCGTGGGGGGAGCCGCGGCCCGCCTTCACCTCGGAGTTGATCGCGCGGGCGACCTCGTCACGGGGGAGCAGTTCCGGTGGACGCCGGTTGTGGTCCGGGTCCTCGTACCAGCGGTCGCCCTCCTCCTCCGACTGCGCGTACTTCTCCTTGAAGACGTCGGGGACGTAGTCGAACATGAAGCGTTTCCCGTCGGAGTTCCGCAGCACCCCGCCGTCGCCGCGCACCGACTCCGTGACGAGGATGCCCTTCACCGACGGCGGCCAGACCATGCCGGTCGGGTGGAACTGCACGAACTCCATGTTCACCAGGGGCGCCCCGGCAAGCAGCGCCAGCGCGTGCCCGTCGCCCGTGTACTCCCACGAGTTCGACGTCACCTTGAAGGACTTGCCGATGCCGCCGGTCGCGATCACCACGGCCGGCGCCTCCAGGACGAAGAAGCGGCCCGACTCGCGCTCGTAGGTGAAGACCCCGCTCACCCGGCCCGCGCCGGGGCCGCCGGACGCCGAGTCCTTGAGGACCCGGGTGACCGTGCACTCCTGGTAGACCTTCAGCCTCGACTCGTAGTCCCCGGTCTCCCGGTAGTCCTCCTGCTGCAGCGAGACGATCTTCTGCTGGAGGGTCCGGATGAGTTCCAGGCCCGTGCGGTCGCCGACGTGCGCGAGACGCGGGTACTCGTGGCCGCCGAAGTTGCGCTGGGAGATCCGGCCGTCCTTCGTGCGGTCGAACAGCGCGCCCCAGGTCTCCAGTTCCCACACCCGGTCCGGGGCCTCCCGGGCGTGCAGTTCGGCCATCCGCCACTGGTTGAGGAACTTGCCGCCGCGCATGGTGTCGCGGAAGTGGACCTCCCAGTTGTCACCGGAGTTCACGTTGCCCATCGCGGCCGCGATGCCGCCCTCGGCCATCACGGTGTGCGCCTTGCCGAACAGCGACTTGCAGATCACCGCCGTACGGGCGCCCCGCTCGCGCGCCTCGATCGCGGCGCGCAGCCCGGCGCCGCCGGCCCCCACCACGACGACGTCCCACTCCTGCCGATCCACCACGGACATCAGAGGACCCCACCCAATCTAGAAGAAGCGCGGATCGTCGAAGGCACCGGACGCCACCAGGAAGACGTAGAAGTCGGCGGCCGCCACGCTCACCAGCGAGGCCCAGGCCAGCGCCATGTGACGGGCGTTCAGCCGGCCGACCCACTGCCACATCCGGTAGCGCACGGGGTGTCTGGAGAAGTGCTTGAGCTTGCCGCCGACGATGTGCCGGCAGGAGTGGCAGGAGAGGGTGTACGCCCAGATCAGTCCGATGTTGACCAGGAAGACGAGGGTGCCGAGGCCCATGTGGCCCCAGTGGTAGTGCTCGTCGCGGAAGGAGAGCACGGTGTCGTAGGTCAGCACACCGGCGACCAGGAGCGCCGCGTAGAAGAAGTACCGGTGGACGTTCTGCAGGATCAGCGGGAAGCGGGTCTCGCCGGTGTACTTCCGGTGCGGCTCGGCCACCGCGCAGGCCGGGGGCGAGGCCCAGAAGCCCCGGTAGTAGGCCTTGCGGTAGTAGTAGCAGGTCAGGCGGAAGCCCAGCGGGAAGATCAGGATGATGATCGCGGGGGAGATGCCCCACCAGCTGCCGAACAGGTCCCAGTTGGGGCCGGCGTGCATGGTGCGGCAGCGCTCCGCGAGACACGGCGAGTAGAACGGCGAGACGTACGGCGCCGCGTAGTAGTCCGTGTCGGCGAAGGCCCGCCAGGTCGAGTACACGATGAAGGCGAGCAGGCCGGCGGCGGTGGCGGCCGGCGCCAGCCACCAGCGGTCGGTGCGCAGGTGCGGTGCGTCGATCGCGGCGCGCGTACCGGTGCGTACGCCGCCGCTGGGCGGATGGGACTCCGTGCCGGGGGGTTCCGTACCAGTGGCCAAGTCATGACTCCGGTCGGGTCAGGGTGCGTGCCGGTCGCGGGCGCCGAGACCCTCGTCGTCCGAGTCCGTCCACAGGCTGTTGTCGTACGGGGTGTCGGGGATGGAGACGAGGTCCGGCCGCCGGGGTCCGCCGAGCGCGGGAGCGGCCTCGCGCAGCAGCGCGACGCTCTCGCGCAGGTGGTCGGTGTCGGCGCGGACGCGGCGCATCTCCAGGCCGCCCCGGCCGAGCTGCTGCTCCAGGCGCTTCACGGACCGGTTCAGGTCCTCGAGGCAGCGCTGGACTGATGTCAGGTCGTCGTGCACGGACATGACGTGACCTCGCTTCCGTGGGCCGTCGGCCCTTGGGTGGCAACGTTCATGCGCCTGCGAGTGTTGCGCGTCACACCTGCCGGTGGGAACCCGTGTGCACGGATTGGCGGATCGTGACCGTCCGGGCGCCCCGCCCGCACTCCTGCGCGCGCCGGGGCCCGGGTGTCACGCGGTGCGTTCCCCGCCGGTTCCCGGGTGTCGCGCGAGGCGTTCCCCGCCCCGGCCCGGGTCCCGCCCGGTGGGCCCGTGGCGGATCTGCGCGGAGCGGTCGTACGACGAGCCGCGCGCCCCCTGCGCGCTCCGCCCGTATGCCCGCTCCCGCACGCCTCCCGGCCGCCCCCGTTGCGCCGCACGGGTGGGTTTCGGGCCCGTCGCCGTCGTGTCGCCGCTCGCTGCTGAACCCTTTCCTCTTCAGTGGCCGCATACATCTGATCAGCTCCATATACCGCCAAACGTGATCCAAACCGGCGGCCCATCACCGGAGGTAGACGGGATGTCCCACGACGGCGTCGGACTGCGCGCGGTCATGCGCTCGGTCGCCTTCCTCACCGCGGGCGCGCTCGCGGTGCCCCTGCTGGCGGCCTGCAGCACGAAGGACGAGGCGGGCAGGCCGCTCGCCGCACAGGACCTCGCGCCCGCCGCGCGTGACCTGGTCGCCGACGGCGGCACCCTCACCTGGGCGGTGGACGACGTACCCGAGACGCTGAACACCTTCCAGTCGGACGCCGACGCGGCCACCAGCCGGGTCGCGCAGGCGGTGCTGCCCTCGCTGTACCGGCTCGACGCGAGCGGCCGGCCGCAGCCCAACCCGGCGTACCTGGAGTCGGCGAAGGTCGTCGACACCGAGCCGAAGCAGGTCGTCCTGTACAAGCTCGACCAGCAGGCCGTCTGGAGCGACGGCCGCGAGATCGGCGCCGCCGACTTCGCCGCGCAGTGGCGGGCCCTGTCCGGGAAGGACAGCGCCTACTGGACGGCGCGCAACGCCGGTTACGACCGGATCGAGAAGGTCGAGCGCGGCGCCAACGACCTGGAGGTCAGGGTCACCTTCAAACGGCCGTACGCCGACTGGCGTTCGCTGTTCTCGCCGCTGTACCCGAAGGACGTCATGGGCACCCCCGACTCCTTCAACGACGGGGCCCGGCGGAAGCTGAAGACCACCGCCGGGCCGTTCGCGGTGAAGAAGGTCGACCGCAAGGCGGGGCTGATCACCCTGGTCCGCAACCCCCGCTGGTGGGGCCGGCCCGCCAAGCTGTCCGAGATCGTGCTGCGGGCCGTACCGCGCGACAACCGGACCGCCGCGCTGGCCGCGGGCACCGTCGACATGGCGGACGTCGACCCCACCGAGGCCCGGACCATCGCCCTGGCCGGACGGGCCGGCGGCAGCGGCACGAGCACCCCGCTCCAGGGCCCGGGTCACCAGCGGGCCGGGAAGGCCGAGAACGCCGAAAAGGCGGAAAAGGCCGAGAAGGCCGAGGGTGCCGGGAAATCCAAGACGACCAAGAAAACCGAAAAGGGCGAAAAGGGCGAAAAGGTGGAGCCCCTCACCAAAGCCGCGCGCCTCCGGAAGGAGCTGCGGGACTTCGAGGTCCGCAAGTCGCTGGAACCCGCCTACACCCAGCTCGCCCTCAACGGCGCCGGTGGTCCGCTCGCCGACGAGCGGGTCCGCCGGGCCGTGGCCCGCGCCCTGGACCGCGCGGAACTGGCCCGGATCGTGCTGAAGCCGCTCGGTCTGCCCGCCGTGCCCGTCGGCAGCCACCTCGCGCTCTCCGGGCAGGCCGCGTACGCCGACGGCAGCGGTGCGCTGGGCGGCCAGGACACCGCGGAGGCGCAGGCCCTGCTCGCCGACGCCGGCTGGGTGCCCGGCGGCCCGCTCAAGGAGCAGAAGAAGAAGGGCGAGAAGGCGGCCGGCGCCAAGGGCGAGAAGACGAAGGGTGAGAAGACCAAGAGCGAGAAGGCCAAGAGCGAGAAGGCCGAGGGCGACGACGCCGGGGACGACTCCTCGGACGGCGACGACGGTACGTACATCGTCGGCGAGGACGACAAGGCGCGCGGCGAGGCCCTCGGGGAGCAGGGCAAGGAGCCGGGGGACCACGCGAACAAGCACCGGCAGACGACCGAGCGGGCCGGCGGGACGAGCGAGGAGGGCGCGCGCCACCTCGCGCAGGACGCCGGGCAGTACAAGCCCCTGGTGCCGGCGGGCGCCTACGCCCCGAAGGGCACCGCCGTACCGGTGGGCGCCGTGGCCGGGCCGCTCGCCAAGGACGGCAAGCCGCTGACGCTCCGTTTCGTGCTCCCCTCGGGCCCCGGCTCGGACTCGCTGCGCGCGGTGGCCGACCGCGTCAGCCGGATGCTGGAGCGGGTCGGCATCCGCACCGAGATCACCAAGGTCTCCGACGAGAGCTACTTCAAGGACCACATCGCGGCCGGTCAGTACGACCTCGCGCTGTACTCCTGGCCCGCGTCGGCCTTCCCCGCCACCGACGCCCGGCCCGTCTACGCCAAGCCGGTCCCGGCCGCCGACGGTTCGCTGAACGTCGAGCAGAACTACACCCGGGTCGGCACCGACCAGGTCGACCAGCTGTTCGACCGGGCGCTGGGCACGCTCGACGAGGGCGAGAACCGCAGCCTGATCCGCAAGGCGGACTCGCGCATCTGGGCGGCGGCCGGCTCCATCCCGCTCTACCAGCGCCCTCAGCTGACGGCCGTCCGAAAGACCGTGGTCAACGCGGGTGCCTTCGGTTTCCAGACACCGGTGTACGAGGACATGGGCTTCCTGAGGAAGGGCGCGAAGCCCTCGGCGAGCCCGTCGGTGAGCTGACCGGCCGGATTCCAGGTGGTGGCGGCCGCCGCCCGCGTCGCGCGGGGGGCGGCCGCACCGCTGTGCCCGGGCGGGTTTCCGGGTACCGGGAGACGTCTGACCGGGGGTGACGCGGTGCGCGGGCCCGCGCCGCCGAAGCCCGGCGCGCCCCAGTGTCGGCGGCCCCGTACGATGGGGTGAGGCCGTGGCGTGTCCAGCCCGGCAGGGTCCGCGTAGCACTGACGTACGCGCAGGCCGTCCACTCACTTCGGGAGAAGCGCCTCAATATGGCCACGCGCCACGACATCCGCAACGTCGCCATCGTCGCCCACGTCGACCACGGCAAGACCACCCTGGTCGACGCCATGCTCAAGCAGGCCGGTGCCTTCGCCGCGCACGCCGCCGAGTCGCTCGACGACCGCATGATGGACTCGAACGACCTGGAGCGTGAGAAGGGCATCACGATCCTGGCCAAGAACACGGCCGTGAAGTACCACCCCAAGGATGGCGGCGACGTCATCACGATCAACATCATCGACACCCCCGGCCACGCCGACTTCGGTGGTGAGGTCGAGCGCGGTCTGTCGATGGTGGACGCGGTCGTGCTGCTGGTGGACGCCTCCGAGGGCCCGCTGCCGCAGACCCGCTTCGTGCTGCGCAAGGCGCTGCAGGCCCGCCTGCCCGTCATCCTGTGCATCAACAAGACGGACCGCCCCGACTCGCGCATCGACGAGGTCGTGAACGAGGCGTACGACCTCTTCCTCGACCTCGACGCCGACGAGGAGCAGATCGAGTTCCCGATCGTCTACGCGTGTGCGCGTGACGGCGTCGCCTCGCTGACCAAGCCGGAGGACGGCACGGTCCCGGCCGACAGCGACAGCCTGGAGCCGTTCTTCTCCACGATCCTCTCGCACGTCCCGGCCCCCGAGTTCGACGAGGCCGCCCCGCTCCAGGCGCACGTCACCAACCTGGACGCCGACAACTTCCTCGGCCGTATCGCGCTGCTGCGCGTCGAGCAGGGTGAGCTGCGCAAGGGCCAGACCGTCACGTGGATCAAGCGCGACGGCACGATGTCCAACGTGCGCATCACCGAGCTGCTGATGACCGAGGCACTCACCCGCAAGCCCGCGGAGAAGGCGGGCCCCGGTGACATCTGCGCGGTCGCCGGTATCCCGGACATCATGATCGGTGAGACGCTCGCCGACCCGGAGAACCCGATCCCGCTGCCGCTGATCACGGTCGACGAGCCGGCGATCTCGATGACCATCGGCACCAACACCTCGCCGCTGGTCGGCCGGGGCGGCACGGGCAAGGGCGCGGAGAACAAGGCCGCGGTCAAGGACCGCAAGGTCACCGCCCGTCAGGTCAAGGACCGGCTGGACCGCGAACTGGTCGGCAACGTCTCGCTGCGCGTCCTGGACACCGAGCGTCCCGACGCCTGGGAGGTGCAGGGCCGCGGTGAGCTGGCGCTGGCCATCCTGGTCGAGCAGATGCGCCGTGAGGGCTTCGAGCTGACCATCGGCAAGCCGCAGGTGGTCACCAAGACCGTCGAGGGCAAGGTCTACGAGCCGGTCGAGCGCATGACGATCGACGTGCCCGAGGAGCACATGGGCGCGGTCACGCAGCTCATGGGCGTCCGCAAGGGCCGGATGGACAACATGTCGAACCACGGCTCCGGCTGGGTCCGCATGGAGTTCGTCGTGCCCTCCCGCGGTCTCATCGGCTTCCGTACCGAGTTCCTGACCGGCACGCGCGGCACTGGCATCGCCCACTCCATCCACGAGGGCCACGAGCCGTGGTTCGGCACGCTGACGACCCGTAACAACGGCTCGCTGGTGGCCGACCGGGCCGGCGCCGTCACCGCGTTCGCGATGACGAACCTCCAGGAGCGCGGTGTGCTGTTCACCGACCCCGGCACCGAGGTGTACGAGGGCATGATCGTCGGCGAGAACTCTCGCTCCGACGACATGGACGTGAACATCACCAAGGAGAAGAAGCTCACGAACATGCGGTCGTCCTCGGCCGACTCGTTCGAGGCGATCGTGCCGCCGCGCAAGCTGTCGCTGGAGCAGTCGCTGGAGTTCTGCCGTGACGACGAGTGCGTCGAGGTGACCCCGGAGGCGGTTCGCATCCGCAAGGTGAACCTGGACGGCCGCGAGCGCGCCCGCGCCGCCAGCCGCGCCAAGAACGCCTGATCCGGCCTCAGGAAGGCCGCCGGACAGACCCTGCCGACCCGGCCGTCCGCTGAGCGGACGGCCGGGCTTTCGGCGTGCTCGTGGAGGGTGAGTATTTTCACCCGGTCCGGGTGCGGGAGGGTCTGGCGAGGGGTGTTTCCGCGCCGGCTCACAGGGGCCTCACGGGCTGTTCGGTAATCGGTGATCCAGCGATCAAGTTTCGGACATGTAAACAGAAATGTCTTCCTGAATGCCCGATTTGACGGGTTGCCGCGGCTCGTGTCAAGCGCGTACAGATGTCAATCTTTGCAATTTTTGCTCAAAATATGGACCGTAGGGAGATCCCTGTGTCTTCCGCCCTTGACGCGCGTTGACTCGCTTGGCGAAAGTTCCCCCAAACCACAGAACCTGCCGGTATCTGTGCTGCGCACGACTCTCAACCCCCCGGGGGAAGAACAAACATGACCAGTCCAGCCAAGGCTGAGGGCGCCGGGCCGTCGATCGCCTTGGACCCCGAGCTCGAGACGAACGCCGAGCCCGCCAAGGGCGAGAAGAAGCTCGAGGGCCGTTCTCCCGGGCAGTTGATGTGGCAGCGCTTCAAGCGTGACCGTACCGGTGTCATCTGCGCCGTGGTAGTGATTTTGTACTTCGTCGTGTCGCTGCTCGCGCCGCTGCTGGTCAAGCTGAGCGGGACCGATCCGTACACGCTGTACGGGCAGGACCCGACCTACGCGGACAAGCCCGTCCTCGACCAGTTCGGCCTGCCGCTCGGCTACTTCGGCGGTGTCTCGGGGGACCACTGGTTCGGCGTCGAGCCCCAGTACGGCCGTGACCTGTTCGCCATGCTCATGTACGGCATGCGGACGTCGCTGTTCATGGCGCTCGGTGTGACGGTCCTGCTGATGGTCACCGGCGTGATCATCGGCCTGATCGGTGGTTACTTCGGCGGCCGGACCGACTACTGGATCGGCCGGGTCACCGACTTCTTCCTCTCGTTCCCGCAGCAGCTGTTCTTCATCGCCTTCATGCCCGTGGTCACCGCGTTCTTCGTCGACCCGCGGGAGGAGACCCCCACGTACTTCCGCGCCCTGGCGATGCTGATCGTGCTGTGGCTGCTGGGCTGGATGGGCATGGCCCGGCTGGTGCGCTCGACCGTGCTGTCCCTGCGTGAGCGGGAGTTCGTCGAGGCCGCCAAGGTCTCCGGCGCCTCCCCGGCGCGGATCGTCCGCAAGGAGATCCTGCCGAACGTGGTGACGCCGATCCTGGTGCAGTTCACGTACTCGCTGCCCAGCACCATCCTCACCATCGCCTTCCTCTCCTTCGCCGGCGTCGGGTTCGTCGAACCCACCCCGGACTGGGGGCGACTGTTCGCCGCCGCCGCCAAGTACACCGAGCAGGACCCGGCGTTCCTCTTCTTCCCCGGTCTGGCGCTGGTGATCTTCGTCCTGGCCTTCAACCTCCTCGGAGACTCGGTCCGGGACGCGTTCGACCCCAAGTCCGGGCGCTGAACCGTCCATTGGTGGGGGGTGGCTGCCGCCCCCGCGTCGGCCTACCAGCCGCGTCAGGCAGTACTCATGGATAACAACCGACAGGTAGGTATTCGCCACATGAAGTCCATCAGCTCGCGCAGAGCGCGCTCCATCGTCATAGCGCTCGCAGCCGGTTCCCTCGCGCTCACGGCCTGCTCGAAGAACGAGGGCGGCAAGTCCGACGAGGACTCCGGGAAGGACCAGAAGCAGGCTTCGGTCCAGTCGAAGGCGGTCACCTACGCCGACGCCGCGGGCTCCACCGGTCCCGCCGAGGAGGTCACCGGTGCCAAGCCCGGCGGCACCATCGCCGTGTACCAGGAGGCGGGCCTCTCCCACCTGGACCCGGGCCAGATCTACGTCTCCGACGCCGGCCAGGTCGCGAACCTGCTCTTCCGCCGCCTGACCCAGTTCAAGGAGGACGGCAAGGGCGGCGTCTCGGTCGTGGGTGACCTCGCGACCGACGCGGGCAAGTCCTCGGACGGCGGCAAGACCTGGACCTTCACGCTGAAGGACGGCATCAAGGACGAGAAGGGCGCGGCCATCACGTCCGCCGACGTCCGTCACACCGTCGAGCGCCTCTACGCGAAGTTCATCTTCGACGGCCCCAGCTACCTGCAGACCTGGCTGAGCGGCGCCGACTACCGCAAGGCGCTGCCGGACGGCGGCTTCGGCAAGAAGCACCTGCCGGCCTCGGTCCTGGACACCCCGGACGCCAAGACGGTCGTCTTCCACTTCGACACCGCGCGCCCGGACCTGCCGCAGACGCTGGCCATGGCCGGCTACGCCATCGTCCCGGCGAAGACGGACACGAAGGAGAAGTACGACAAGGCCCCGGTCGCCACCGGCCCGTACAAGATCACCTCGAACAAGGTCGGCAAGGAGCTGGTCCTCGAGAAGAACACGAACTGGGACCCGAAGACCGACTCCGTGCGCCACCAGTACGCGGACGGCTTCGACTTCCAGTTCGGCGTCACCGAGTCGACCCAGACCAAGCGTCTGATCGCCGACCAGGGCAAGGACAAGAACGCCATCCAGCTCACGGGCGGCGTCGAGGCCACGCAGATCCAGGACGTCATCGGCAACCCGAAGGTCAGCAGCCGCACGGTCAAGGGCTACCAGCCCTACGTCATGCAGCTGACGTTCAACCTGGACCGCGTCAAGGACCTCAAGGTCCGTCAGGCCATCACCTACGCGGTGAACTCCAAGTCGCTCATCGCCGGTGAGGGCGGTGTCTACGGCGGCGACGTGGCCCCGAACTACTTCGCCCCGACCCTGCCGGGCTACGAGGCCAAGTACGACCCCTACGGCCGTCTGAAGGCGCCGCAGGGCAACATCGCGAAGGCCAAGGAGCTCCTCGCGGGCGTCCCGGCCGCCGAGAAGAAGGTCGTCTTCGCGTACGCCAACAGCGAGAACGGCCAGAAGCGCAAGGTCGCCATCGAGGACGCCCTCACCAAGGTCGGCTTCGACGTGGTCTCCAAGGAGGTCGACGCGGCGAGCTACTACGAGCAGATCGGCAAGCTCGACAACCCGTACGACATCTACATCTCGGGCTGGGGCCAGGACTGGCCGTCGCCGTCCACGGTCGTCACGCCGGTCTACGACGGTGACCAGGTCGCCGACGGTGCGCCGAACTACTCCCACGTCAAGGACCCGAAGGTCGACGCCCTCATCAAGAAGGCGCTGAGCGAGGACCCGACCGCGGCCGCCAAGACGTGGAAGGAAGCCGAGCACTACCTGCTGGAGAAGGTCGTCCCGGCCGCTCCGCTGTGGTACACGAAGCAGTTCCAGCTCTCCGGCTCCAACATCGGTGGCACCCGCTACGGCTCGGTGTCCAGCCTCCTCGACATCACCCGCCTGTACGTGAAGTCGTAACTCTCTACGGCTGATCGCGGGGGTGCGCACCAGGCGGAGCGCACCCCCGCACCTCCGTGCAACCTCCCACCGTCTCCGCAGAGAGCAGCCCTCCCGCCATGCTTCAGTTCATTCTTCGGCGCTCGGTCGGTGCCGTCGTCACCCTGTTCCTCCTCGGCGCCGCCACGTTCTTCCTGTTCGTCGCCGCGCCCTCCGACTACGCCTCGCTGGCCTGTGGCAAGGACTGCTCGCCCACGAGACTGGAGGACATCCGCCAGGCCCTCGGCCTGAACCTCCCCCTGCACCAGCAGTTCTGGGACTTCATGTCCGGCATCGTGATGGGCCGTGACTACCCCACCGGGCACTGCAGCGCGCCCTGCCTCGGCCAGTCGTTCTACTCGGGCGACATGGTCTGGTCGACCATCATGGACCGCTTCCCGACCACCCTCACGCTCACCGCGGGTGGCGCGGTCGTGTTCATCGTCGTCGGTGTCGGCGCCGGCATGATCGCCGCGTACCGGCGCGGGACGATGATCGACAAGGTCGCCACCGGTGTGTCGATGGTGCTCAGCTCGTTCCAGATCTACGTGCTCGGCCCGATCGCCCTGTTGATCTTCGTCTACAGCACTGGCTGGATGGAGAACCCCCAGTACCACCCGATCACCGAGGACCCCTGGACCTGGTTCACGGGCATGCTGCTGCCCGTGCTGGTGATGGCCACCATCTTCACCGCGCAGTACACCCGTATGGCGCGCTCCTCGATGATCGAGCAGCTCGCCGAGGAGCACGTGCGCACCGCCCGGGCCAAGGGCATGTCGCGGAAGTACGTGTTCTTCCGTTACGCCTGGCGCGGCTCGCTGATCCCGATCGTCACCGTCCTGGGCATCGACATCAGTTCCATGCTCGGCGGCGCCGTGGTCACCGAGCTCACCTTCTCGCTCCAGGGAATCGGCCGTCTCGCCGTGGACGGCGCGGTCCACAAGGACCTGCCGCTCACCATGGGCGTCATGTTGTTCGGTGCCTTCTTCATCCTGATCGTCAACATCCTCACCGACATCGCGTACGCCTACATCGACCCGCGCGTCCGGCTCTCCTAGGAAGAACGAACCACCGTGACCACACTGACCAAGACCGAGGACGCGCCGGCCCCGACCGGTCCGGAGAGCTTCCTCTCGGTGCGTGATCTGAAGGTGCAGTTCTCCACCGAGGACGGCATCGTCAAGGCGGTCGACGGCCTCTCCTTCGACGTCGAGCGCGGCAAGACCCTGGGCATCGTCGGCGAGTCGGGATCCGGCAAGTCGGTCACCAACCTGACCGTCCTCGGCCTGCACAACCCGCGGAACACCACCGTCGACGGCGAGATCGTCCTCGACGGCAAGGAACTCGTCACCGCCACCGAGCGGGAGCTGGAGCAGCTCCGCGGCAACAAGATGGCGATGATCTTCCAGGACCCGCTGACCGCCCTCTCGCCGTTCTACACGGTGGGCCGGCAGCTGTCCGAGCCGTTCATGAAGCACCGCGGCGCCTCCAAGAAGGAGGCGAAGGACCGTGCCGTCCAGTTGCTGGAGAAGGTCGGCATCCCGCAGCCCAAGACGCGCTTCGACGACTACCCGCACCAGTTCTCCGGCGGCATGCGCCAGCGCGCGATGATCGCCATGGCGCTGATGTGCGACCCCGACCTGCTGATCGCCGACGAGCCGACCACCGCGCTCGACGTGACCGTGCAGGCGCAGATCCTCGACCTGCTCAAGGACCTCCAGCAGGAGTTCGGTTCCGCGATCGTCTTCATCACCCACGACCTCGGCGTCATCTCCAACGTGGCCGACGACCTGCTGGTGATGTACGCCGGCCGGGCCGTGGAACGCGGCTCCGTGCGGGAGGTCCTTGGCCAGCCCAAGCACCCGTACACCTGGGGTCTGCTGAGCTCGATGCCCCGCCTCGACGGCGACATCAACGAGGTGCTGGAGCCGATCCCCGGCTCGCCGCCCTCGCTGCTCAACCCGCCCTCCGGCTGCCCGTTCCACCCGCGGTGCGTCTTCAAGGGCGAGGTGCCGGGGACCCTGTGCACCGACGTCCGGCCGCCGCTGGGCGAGGGGCGCGCCTCCGCGTGCCACCTGACGCCCGAGCAGAAGCAGACCATCTTCATCGACAAGATCCAGCCCCGGCTGCGCTAGGGAGATCCGAGACATGAGCGACAACCTCACACTCCCCGCCCAGCAGGGTTCCACCGGTACGTCCGCCGAGGCGCTCCTCAAGGTGGAGGGGCTGACCAAGCACTTCCCGATCTACGGCGGCTTCCCGATCAAACGCAAGGTCGGTGCCGTGCAGGCCGTCGACGGGGTCGACCTGACGGTCGGCGTCGCCGAGAGCGTCGGCCTGGTCGGCGAGTCCGGCTGCGGCAAGTCGACCACCGGGCGGCTCATCACCCGCCTGCTGGAGCCGACCGGCGGCACCATCACGTACGCGGGCCAGGACATCACCCGGGCCTCGCGGCGGCAGCTCGCGCCGGTGCGGTCCGAGATCCAGATGATCTTCCAGGACCCGTACTCCTCGCTGAACCCGCGGCAGACCGTCGGCTCGATCATAAAGTCGCCGATGGAGGTCAACGGGATCGAGCCCGCGGGCGGCCGGGAGAAGAAGGTCCGGGAGCTCCTGGAGCTCGTCGGCCTCAACCCCGAGCACTACAACCGCTTCCCGCACGAGTTCTCCGGCGGTCAGCGCCAGCGCATCGGTGTGGCCCGCGCCCTGGCCCTCCAGCCGAAGCTGATCGTGGCGGACGAGCCGGTCTCCGCCCTCGACGTGTCGATCCAGGCGCAGGTCGTCAACCTGCTGAAGACGGTGCAGCAGGAGCTGGGCATCGCCTTCCTCTTCATCGCCCACGACCTGGCCGTCGTACGGCACTTCTCGCAGCGCGTCGCGGTGATGTACCTCGGCAAGGTGGTCGAGGTCGGCGACCGGGAGGCGATCTACGACCGCCCGCGGCACCCGTACACGCACGCCCTGCTGTCCGCGGTGCCCGAGGTCGACATCGACGGCACGGGCAGCGACCGGGAGCGCATCCGGCTCTCCGGTGACGTGCCCTCGCCGATCATGCCGCCGTCCGGCTGCCGCTTCCGCACCCGGTGCTGGAAGGCGCAGGACAAGTGCGCGTCGGAGGAGCCGCCGCTGGTCCAGATCTCCGGCAACCGCGCGGGTCACCTCACGGCCTGCCACTTCCCGGAGGACCCGACCACCGAGGCCCGCGACGAGGACGTCGTCCTCGACCCGGCCCTGAAGGCCCTGGAGGCGAACACGGACTCCGTGTCCGCACCGAAGGAGTAACCCCGGCCCGGCCCGCCCAGGGCCGCCGGACGAACCGCCCGACCGGGGCGGGGGCACACGCCCCCGCCCCGGTCGCGTGCGTTCGGGCAGGTGCGGCGCCGGACGGTGCGCGGGCCGGCCGGTGCGGCGGGGGTGGACCGACCGGGGGAGTCGTGGGTGGGTTCTGCCACTCGAAAGAGTGGGGCGCCAGTGCGTTGTGCGCCTTTTGGGTTGATATTGACCCTTGACGGATCAGCGCCTCGGCGCTGGCGGTGCAGCGCACTCACGAGGAGGAACCCCATGCGCGGAGCCACGCACGCCAAATGGGCCGCCTGCGCGGCGGCCACAGCCCTCGCGGCCACGGCCTGCGGAGGCGGGGGGAGCGACAGCGGCAGCGGCGGTGACGGCAGCGCGGTGGTCAGCGCCTCCTGGGGAGATCCGCAGAACCCGCTCGAACCCGCCAACACCAACGAGGTGCAGGGCGGCAAGGTCCTCGACATGATCTTCCGCAGCCTCAAGCGGTACAACCCGGAGACGGGCGCCGCCGAGGACATGCTGGCCGACAAGATCGACACCAC
Organism: Streptomyces sp. NPDC005574; assembly: GCF_040605435.1. Classification (NCBI taxonomy): domain Bacteria; kingdom Bacillati; phylum Actinomycetota; class Actinomycetes; order Kitasatosporales; family Streptomycetaceae; genus Streptomyces; species Streptomyces sp. NPDC005574. The sequence goes on along the minus strand of NZ_JBEXCW010000071.1, from coordinate 19,634 downwards.
GGACTCGCAGAACTTCACGATCACCATCAAGGGCGGCTGGAAGTTCAGCAACGGCGAGGCGGTCACCGCCCAGTCCTTCGTGGACGCCTGGAACTACGGCGCCAGCCTGAAGAACAACCAGAAGAACGCCTACTTCTTCGGCTACATCGACGGCTACGCCAAGACGCACCCGGACACCGGCAGCCAGACCGCCGACACCCTCTCCGGGCTCAAGGTCGTCAACTCCAAGACCTTCACCGTCAAGCTGAGCCAGAAGTTCTCGACCTTCCCGGACACCCTCGGCTACCCCGCCTTCGCCCCGCTGCCGAAGGCGTTCTTCTCCAACCACGACGCCTGGGTGAAGAAGCCCGTCGGCAACGGGCCGTACGCCATCGACTCGTACACCAAGGGCTCGCAGATGGTCCTGAAGAAGTGGGACGCCTACCCCGGCTCGGACAAGGCGCAGAACGGCGGGGTGACCCTCAAGGTCTACACCGACAACAACACCGCCTACACCGACCTGCTGGCCGGCAACCTCGACCTCGTCGACGACATCCCGGCCGCCCAGCTGAAGAACGTCAAGAGCGACCTGGGCGACCGCTACATCAACACGCCCGCCGGCATCATCCAGACCCTGGCCTTCCCGTTCTACGACGCCCGGTGGAACAAGTCCGGCTCGGTGAAGGTCCGCAAGGGCCTGTCGATGGCGATCAACCGCAAGCAGATCACCGAGACGATCTTCCAGAAGACCCGTACCCCGGCCACCGACTGGACCTCCCCGGTACTCGGCAAGGAGGGCGGCTTCCAGGACGGCCTGTGCGGTGACGGCTGCGACTACAACCCGACCGAGGCCAAGAAGCTCGTCCAGGAGGGCGGCGGCCTGCCCGGCGGCCAGGTGAAGATCACGTACAACGCGGACACCGGCTCGCACAAGGAGTGGGTCGACGCGGTGTGCAACTCCATCAACAACGCGCTCGGCAACGACAAGGCGTGCGTCGGCAACCCGGTCGGCACCTTCGCCGACTTCCGCAACCAGATCACCGAGAAGAAGATGAGCGGGCCGTTCCGGGCCGGCTGGCAGATGGACTACCCCCTGATCCAGAACTTCCTCCAGCCGCTGTACTACACCAACGCCTCCTCCAACGACGGCAAGTGGTCCAACAAGGACTTCGACACGCTCGTCAACCAGGCCAACGCCGAGACCGACACCGCCAAGGCGGTCCAGACGTTCCAGAAGGCCGAGGGCGTCGTCCGGGACAACATGGCCGCCATCCCGCTCTGGTACCAGAACGGCAGTGCCGGATACTCCTCGCGGCTCTCCGCGGTCAAGCTCAACCCGTTCAGCGTCCCCGTCTACAACGAGATCAAGGTGGGCTGAGCGCCATGGGACGCTACGTCCTGCGGCGCCTGCTCCAGATGATCCCGGTCTTCATCGGCGCCACGCTGCTGATCTTCCTCATGGTGAACGTGATGGGCGACCCCATCGCGGGGCTGTGCGGCGACCGGCAGTGCGACCCGGCCACGGCCGCCCAGCTGGAGAAGGAGTTCGGCCTCGACAAGCCGGTGTGGCAGCAGTACCTGACCTACATGGGCAACGTCTTCACCGGCGACTTCGGCACCGCGTTCAACGGGCAGAAGGTCACCGAACTGATGGCGTCGTCCTTCCCGGTCACCATCCGGCTGACGATCGTGGCGATCCTCTTCGAGATCGTCATCGGCATCACGCTGGGCGTCGTCACCGGCCTGCGCCGCGGCCGGCCGGTCGACACGAGCGTGCTGCTGCTGACCCTCGTCGTGATCTCCGTCCCCACCTTCGTCACCGGTCTGCTGCTCCAGCTCCTGCTCGGCGTCGAGTGGGGCTGGATCAAACCGTCGGTGTCGACGGACGCCACGTTCGGCGAGCTGATCGTGCCGGGTCTGGTCCTCGCCTCGGTCTCGCTCGCCTACGTGACCCGGCTGACCCGCACCTCCATCGCCGAGAACAAGCGCTCCGACTACGTCCGTACGGCCATCGCCAAGGGGCTGCCGCGACGCCGGGTCATCACCCGGCACCTGCTGCGCAACTCGCTGATCCCCGTGGTCACGTTCATCGGCACGGACATCGGGGCCCTGATGGGCGGCGCCATCGTCACCGAGCGGATCTTCAACATCCACGGCGTCGGCTTCCAGCTCTACCAGGGCATCCTGCGCCAGAACACCCAGACGGTCGTCGGCTTCGTGACGGTGCTCGTCCTGGTGTTCCTGGTCGCCAACCTGCTCGTCGACCTGCTGTACGCCGTCCTCGACCCCAGGATCCGCTATGCCTGAACCGCAGCCGCCGGAGCGGCACCTGCCGGGCCCGGGACGCACCCCGGAGGACGGCGTCATCGCCGACACCGGCATGGGCGGGGCGATGGACCTCGCCACGAGCGAGGGCGAGACACTGGAGCGGACCCCGGGCCCGGACGGCACCGACCCCCAGGGCAAGCCCCGGTCCCTCTGGTCCGACGCCTGGCGCGACCTCCGCCGCAACCCCGTCTTCATCATCTCGACGCTGGTGATCCTCTTCCTCGTCGTGATCTCGATCTGGCCGTCCCTGATCGCCACCCAGAACCCCCTCAAGTGCGACCTCGCCAAGGCCCAGGAGGGCTCGCAGCCCGGCCATCCCTTCGGCTTCGACGGCCAGGGCTGCGACGTCTACACACGGACCGTCTACGGCGCCCGTACGTCCGTCACGGTCGGCGTGTGCGCCACGCTCGGTGTGGCGATCCTCGGGTCCGTCCTGGGCGGCCTGGCGGGCTTCTTCGCCGGGTTCTGGGACTCGATCCTGTCCCGGATCACCGACGTCTTCTTCGCCATCCCGGTCGTCCTCGGCGGCCTGGTCCTGCTGTCCGTGGTGACCACCAACACCGTCTGGCCGGTCATCGGGTTCATGGTGCTGCTCGGCTGGCCGCAGATCTCCCGCATCGCCCGCGGCTCGGTCATCACCGCGAAGCAGAACGACTACGTCCAGGCCGCGCGGGCGCTCGGCGCCTCCAACTCGCGGCTGATGCTGCGCCACATCACGCCCAACGCGGTCGCGCCGGTGATCGTGGTGGCGACCATCGCGCTCGGCACGTACATCGCGCTGGAGGCGACCCTGTCGTACCTCGGCGTCGGTCTGAAGCCGCCGACGATCAGCTGGGGCATCGCGATCTCCGCCGCGTCCCCGTACATCCGGCAGGCGCCGCACATGCTGCTGTGGCCGGCCGGGGCGCTGGCGCTGACCGTGCTCGCGTTCATCATGCTCGGCGACGCGGTGCGCGACGCCCTCGACCCGAAGCTGAGGTGAACCCCCCGTCATGCTGCTCGAAGTGCGTGACCTGCACGTGGAGTTCCGGACCCGGGACGGCGTCGCCAAGGCCGTCAACGGCGTCAACTACGCCGTGGACGAGGGCGAGACCCTCGCGGTGCTCGGCGAGTCCGGCTCGGGCAAGTCGGTGACCGCGCAGGCGGTGATGGGCATCCTCGACATCCCGCCCGGCCGGATCACCGGCGGCGAGATCCTCTTCCAGGGCCGGGACCTGCTGAAGCTCAAGGAGGAGGAGCGGCGCAGGGTCCGCGGCGCCGAGATGGCGATGATCTTCCAGGACGCGCTGTCGTCCCTGAACCCGGTGCTGTCCGTCGGCGACCAGCTCGGCGAGATGTTCGTGGTGCACCGCGGCATGTCCAGGAAGGACGCCCGGACCAGGGCCGTCGAGCTGATGGACCACGTCCGTATCCCGGCCGCCGCGCAGCGCGTGCGGGACTACCCGCACCAGTTCTCCGGCGGCATGCGGCAGCGCATCATGATCGCGATGGCGCTGGCCCTCGAACCGGCGCTGATCATCGCCGACGAACCGACCACCGCGCTCGACGTCACCGTCCAGGCCCAGGTCATGGACCTGCTCGCGGAGTTGCAGCGCGAACTCAGCATGGGGCTCATCCTCATCACCCACGACCTGGGCGTGGTCGCCGACGTGGCGGACCGGATCGCGGTCATGTACGCGGGCCGGATCGTCGAGTCCGCGCCCGTGCACGACATCTACAAGGCGCCCGCCCACCCGTACACCAAGGGCCTGCTGAAGTCGATCCCGCGCCTGGACCAGAAGGGCCGCGAGCTCTACGCCATCAAGGGCCTGCCCCCCAACCTCACGAACATCCCGCCGGGCTGCGCCTTCAACCCGCGCTGCCCGATGGCCCAGGACGTGTGCCGCACCGACGTACCGCCCCTGTACGAGGTGGACGAGGACCGTCGCAGCGCCTGCCACTTCTGGAGGGAGTGCCTGCATGGCTGAGCCGATTCTCGAGGTGAGCGGGCTGGTCAAGCACTACCCGCTCACCCGGGGCATCCTGTTCAAGAAGCAGATCGGGGCGGTGAAGGCCGTCGACGGGGTCGACTTCAGCCTCGCGCGGGGCGAGACCCTCGGCATCGTCGGCGAGTCCGGCTGCGGCAAGTCGACCGTCGCCAAGATGCTGGTCAACCTGGAGCGGCCGACGGCCGGGGTGATCAGGTACAAGGGCGACGACATCACCGCGCTGTCCGGCCGCGCCCTGAAGGCCGTACGGCGCAACATCCAGATGGTCTTCCAGGACCCGTACACCTCCCTCAACCCGCGGATGACGGTCGGCGACATCATCGGGGAGCCGTACGACATCCACCCCGAGGTGGCCCCCAAGGGGGACCGGCGCAAGCGGGTGCGGGAACTCCTCGACGTCGTCGGCCTCAACCCCGAGTACATCAACCGCTATCCGCACCAGTTCTCCGGCGGCCAGCGCCAGCGCATCGGCATCGCCCGGGGTCTCGCGCTGCGCCCCGAGATCATCGTCGCCGACGAGCCGGTCTCCGCGCTCGACGTGTCCGTGCAGGCCCAGGTGATCAACCTCATGGACCGGCTCCAGGGCGAGTTCGACCTGTCGTACATCTTCATCGCGCACGACCTGTCGATCGTGCGGCACATCTCGGACCGGGTCGGGGTGATGTACCTCGGCCGGATCGTGGAGGTCGGCCGCGACGCCGAGATCTACGACCACCCCACGCACCCCTACACCCAGGCGCTGCTGTCGGCGGTGCCGGTGCCCGACCCGGAGGCGCGCGAGCACCGGGAGCGGATCATCCTCGCCGGCGACGTGCCGTCCCCGACGAACATCCCCTCCGGCTGCCGCTTCCGCACCCGCTGCTGGAAGGCGCGGGAGCGCTGCGCGCTGGAGGTGCCGCAGCTCGCGGTACCCGCCGAGTTCCGGCTCGTGCCGGGCCCCGCCGCACACGACTCGGCCTGCCACTTCGCGGAGGAGAAGCAGGTCGTACCGCCCGAGGACACCACGGACGATCATCCCGGGGGCATGGCATAGCCGTACAAACACACATCAACCGCGTTTACACGCAGGCAACTCGGCCGACCCGGTCTCGATATACGGACAGGCCAGTCTGAACGACGTACGGCCGTGCGGGTGCCGTAAACGGGCCGGGAGCGCCATGTCTCCCGGCCCGTTGCCCGTTTTTTGCGCCTGGATCGGCGCCGCTCTCGCGGAGCGGGCTGGGCTTCGTCGGGGTTGCTCAATCGATGGTCGCGGTGGTCTCCGTGGGTGGTGGCGCTCAGGGCAGGCGGAGGGCGCGGCGGAGGAAGTCGACCTGGAGCAGCAAAAGGTTCTCCGCGACCTGTTCCTGGGGGGTCATGTGGGTCACCCCGGACAGGGGGAGGACCTCGTGCGGGCGGCCCGCGGACAGCAGGGCGGAGGACAGCCGCAGGGAGTGCGCGACCACCACGTTGTCGTCGGCCAGCCCGTGCACGATCATCAGCGGGCGGTGCGGCTCGGCGGGGGAGACCAGGCCGTCGTCGGTGACCAGTGAACTCCTCGCGTACGACGCCGGGTCGGCGGCCGGGTCGCCCAGGTACCGCTCCGTGTAGTGCGTGTCGTACAGCCGCCAGTCGGTGACCGGGGCGCCGGCGATGCCCGCGTGGAAGACGTCCGGCCGGCGCAGCACCGCGAGCGCCGCGAGCCAGCCCCCGTAGGACCAGCCGCGGATCGCCACCCGGGAGAGGTCGAGGGGATGGTCCTTCGCGAGGCCCTGGAGGGCCTCGACCTGGTCGTCCAGGGAGACCGTGAGGTCGTGGTGCACGGCCTTCTCCCAGGCGGGGGAGCGGCCGGGGGTGCCGCGGCCGTCGGCGACGACCACCGCGAAACCCTGGTCGGCGAACCACTGCGAGGTCAGGTGCGCGTTGTGCGCGGCGACCACCCGCGGACCGTGCGGCCCGCCGTAGGGATCCATCAGAACGGGCAGGGGCGTGTCGCCGGAGTAGTCCGCAGGCATAAGCAGGGCGCACGGGATTCGGCGTGCGCCCCCCTGGGTGAGCGTCACGCGCGGGGACAAACCGGGATCTTCGGCGTACGAGGTGACAGTCGCCGCCGGCCTACCGCCGCGCAGCACCCGCGCCCGCGTGCCCGGCTGGTCGAGGGTGGCGGAGACCAGCACCGTCACGCCCCCCGCGCGCACCGCCGAGTGCACGCCCGGCTCCTGCGAGACGCGCTCCACGCCGAGCTCGTTGACGCGATACACATGCACCTCGCCGGTCTCCACCTCCGCCGCGCCCTCACCCGCGGACGCCGAGACCAACACGTCGTCGGCGCCCACGTCCAGCACCGCACGGATGTGCAACTGCCGTCCCGTCAGCGGCCGTTCGCCCACCGCGAGGACGCGCGCGCCGCCCTCGTCGGCGATCCGCACGAGCTGTCCGGAAGGGCTCCAGCACGGCACACCGGCGAACAGTTCCAGCCAAGTTGGATCTTCGTCGGCGTGCACCATCCGGGTCGCCCCCGTCTCCGGGTCGACGGCCAGGAACAGCTGGCTGCGCTGGTCACGCGCCTGCACGAGCAGCAGCGGGGCGCCCGCCGCTGACCAGTGCACATGCGCCAGATACGGAAAGCGCGCCCGGTCCCAGACCACCTCGGTGCGCGCCCCGTCCAGGCCGAACACGAACAGCCGCACCTCCGCGTTCGCCGTGCCCGCCGCCGGATACGGGACGTGTTGTGGGTCACGCTCCGGGTGGGCCGGGTCGGAGATCCACCAGCGCCGCACCGGGCTGTCGTCCACCCGCGCGACCAGCAGCCGGTCCGACTCCGGAGCCCACCAGAAGCCCCGCGAGCGGCCCATCTCCTCGGCCGCGACGAACTCCGCCAGACCGTAGGTGACCTCGCCCGCACCCGTCGCTGCCTCCGGCACGGCCAGCGCCCGGTCGTCCTCGCCGTCGGCGCCCACCACCCGCAGGGCGCCCCGCGCCACATACGCGACCTGCCGGCCGTCGGGGGAGGGGCGCGGGTCGATCACCGGTCCCGGCGTGGGGAGTTCACGTGCCGTGCCGGCCCGCAGCTCCGCCGTGAAAAGCCGCCCCGACAACGCGAAAGAGGCCAACTCGACGGCCGCGTCGGTGGCGTAGCCGACGATGCCCGCGCCACCCTCACGGCTGCGTTCCCGGCGGGCCCGCTCCTCCGGCGAGAGGTGCTCCACGGCACCGCCCAGCAGGGCGCGCGGGTCGGCCGCCACGCGCTCTTTGGCCGCCTCCGGGTCGAGCACCCACAGGGCGTTCGCCCGGTCCGTACCGGAAGCGGAGCGCAGGAACACGACACGGGAGCCGTCTGGCGCCACGGTGAACGCGCGCGGCGCCCCCAGGGTGAAGCGCTGGGTGCGGGCGTGCCGGCGGGGGAAGGAGTCGGACGTCGTCGTCATGCCCCGACCATATTGGCCATGCGCCCCCTTGTGCGGCCGTGCGCCGAGCGATGCGCGAGTGCGGATAGTTATGATCACTACCGCATGGTGGGTATGAACCCGCTGGCTGCTGTATGGATTTATCCGACCCCTCGGTCCGACCCCCCGTGCTCCTGGGATCTTTGGAGGTGAGCCGCCGTGGCACTCTCGATTTCGGCGGTGGTGCTGCTGGCGATCATCGTCTTCCTGCTGGTCAAGAAGTCAGGGTTGAAGGGTGGACACGCCGTTGTGTGCATCCTCCTCGGCTTCTATCTGGCCTCGTCGACGATCGCTCCGACGATCAGCGACCTGACGACGAACATCGCGGGCATGATCGGCGACCTCAAGTTCTGAACCGGGCGGCCCGTTCACCGGGCCGTCCCACGGTGCGTACGGCACGAACACGGCCCGCGCCCCGGCGAAAGCCGGCGGCGGGGGCCGTCGGCGTGCCACCGACCCCCTCACCGACCCGCAGCCCCAGAAGGCGGGCGGGCAGGTGGGCCGGGGGTGGTCGCGGCCTCGTAGGGTGATCCCATGACGGAACTGCCCGGCCGTCGTCTGCTGCTGGTGCACGCGCACCCGGACGACGAGTCGATCAACAACGGCGCCACCATGGCCAGGTACGCGGCCGAGGGCGCCCGGGTGACACTGGTCACCTGCACCCTCGGTGAGCTCGGCGAGGTCATTCCGCCCGGGTTGCGGCATCTGACCGGTGCCGCCCTCGGCGCGCACCGCCTGACCGAACTCACAGCCGCCATGCGCGAGCTCGGCGTCGAGGACTTCCGTCTGCTCGGCGGCGCGGGCCGTTACCGGGACTCCGGGATGATGGGCCTCGCCGACAACGACGACCCCGCCTGCTTCTGGCAGGCCGACGTGGACGAGGCCGCCCAGCCCCTCGTGGACGTGATCCTCGACGTACGCCCCCAGGTCCTCGTCACCTACGACCCCGACGGCGGCTACGGCCACCCCGACCACATCCAGGCCCACCGCGTGGCCATGCGCGCCGCCGAACTGGCCGCCGGGGCGGGCTGGGAGATCGCCAGAACCTACTGGAACCGCGTCCCGCGCTCGGTCGGCGAGAAGAGCTTCGCCCAGCTCCACACGGACCTCCCGGGGCTGCCCTTCACCGAGGCGGCCGCCCTGGACGACGTACCGGGCGTGGTGGACGACGAGCGGATCACCACCGAGATCGACGGCACCGCTCACGCCGCCGCCAAGACCGCCGCGATGCGCGCGCACGCCACCCAGATCGACGTGGCCCCCGGCCGGCCGTACTTCGCGCTCTCCAACGAACGCGCCCAACCCCTGTTCACATGCGAGTACTACGAGCTGGTGCGCCCCGCGCGCGCTCCCGGCCCGCGGGAGACGGACCTGTTCGCCGGGATCGAGGAGACGCCGTGAACGACCGGACCCCGCTGCTCGCCCAACCGCTGCAAAGGCCCTCTCCGGGCCGGGCCGGCGCCTACCTGGGACTCCTGGTGCTCGGCGCGCTGGTCGGCGTGGCCGGGGCGCTGGTGCAGGCCGCCTGGTTCCCCGGCGGACTGCTGCTCGCTCTCGCCGGTGAGGCCGGGCTGTGCCTGGGCGCGGCGCGGGCCGCAGGCAGCCGGGCCGCCGGCGTGGCCTCCGCCGCCGGCTGGATGATCGCCGTCGTCCTGCTCACGGCCAGCCGGCCCGAGGGCGACTTCCTGTTCGCCGCGGGAGCGGGCTCCTACCTCTTCCTGCTCGGCGGTATGGCCGTGGCTGTGATCTGCGCCACCCTTGGGCCGGGGCGGCAACCGGGCGGCGACGCCGCCCGACTTCGCAAGTGACGTACCACTTCGCCGGATCTCACGCGTGCGAGTCCGGTGTGGGTTTCCCCGGCGGTCGTGGGATACACGCCTGAAGTGGCCAGTATGGTGGTGCGCGCCGCCGAGCCGCCCGAGAGAGGTCGTACCGCGGGCGGCGGAGCCAACCGGGAGAACCTGCCTTGAGTCGTGAAACTGACACTCCGTCCTCCGGGCCCAACGGGCGCGGCGGAGCCGCCTACCCTTCGGGGACGCCGCCGTACGGAACCCCCATGGCTTCCGACGACGGTGCGCAAGCTGCCCGTTCGGCCGCGCAGCCGGAGGAACGCAAGACCGAGACCACGCTGACGACCCGCATCCGGATCAACATCCCCGGATCACGGCCGATTCCGCCGGTCGTCGTCCGCACACCCGTCGCGGACACCGAGGGCTCCGACGGCCCCGCCGACAGCGAGACGACGTCGTCCGGCATGCCGGTGCCCGCGTCCGCCGGCCCGGCCGAGCCGCCCGCCGAACCCGCGCCCGGGGACGCCCCCGGACCGGGTGAGAAGACGAGCGAATGGTTCGCGCCGCGCAAGTCCGGTCCGGGCGGCCCCGGTCCGGGCGGCGGTGCCTCCAACGGGGCCGGACTTTTCGGCGCTTCGGGGGCGCCCGCCGCACCCGGCGGCGCGGGCGCTCCGGCCTCCTCCGGCGCCGCACGCCCCGAGGCCGCCCGCCCGAACGCCGGCCGTCCCGGCGGCGTGGTCGGCTCCATGGGCATCCCGGCCGGCTCCCGTCCGGGCGGTACGAACGGGGCCGGACTGCCGAGCGGCGCCACCGGCGGGCCCGTGGCCCCCGGTCACGGCGGCGGCACCGGTTCCTTCGACGTCACCGAGGCCCTGGCCGCCGCGGGCGGCGGCGAACCGCGCCGCGACGACCTGCCGTACTTCGCGGAGAACGGCACCGGCACCCCGAAAGGTCCTGGCGGCCAGAGCGGTCCCGGCGGGCAGAAGGGCCCCGGAGCCCGCAAGGGCCTCGCCGGTCCGACCGGCCCCGGCGGCCAGAGCGGCCCCAACGGACAGAGCGGCTACGGCGGTCCCAACGGCCCCGGCGGCCAGAGCGGTCCCGGCGGTCCCAACGGTCAGGGCGGCTTCAACGGGCCGAACGGCCAGGGACGCCCGGGCGGACCGCAGGGCCCCGCGGGCCCGACCGGTGGCCCGGTCACCGGAGACGGCCCCCTGGTGCCGCCGGCCGGCGGTGCCCCCGGCGCCCCCCGCACCGGCCGCGGCCCCGGAGCCCCCGGCGGCGGCCTGAGCGACGACACCGCGATCCTGACCCCGCAGAAGCAGGCCCCCGGACCCGGCACGCCCGGCCACCGCCCGATGGACAACGTCTCCGGACACACCGTCACCAGCGGTATCCCCGTCGTGCCGCCGGCCGGCCAGAACGCGCCGTTCGGTCCGGGCGCCCACACCGACGGGCCGCTGCCGCACACGCCCCCCAAGCTGCCCGAACCGGTCACCCCGAACAGGCCCGCGGCCACCTCGTCCAAGAAGAAAAAGAAGAAGGGCCGCAGCAAGCTGGTGCTGCTCCTCGTGGCCGTGTTCGTCATCGGCGGCCTCGCCTACGGCGCCGGGCTGCTGATGAACCACTCCGACGTGCCCAAGGGCACCACCGTGCTCGGCGTCGACATCGGCGGCGGCACCCGCGACGACGCGGTCAAGAAGCTCGACGACGCCTTCGGCGGCCGGGTGAACAAGGCGCTGAAGCTGTCCGTCGACGGCGACACCGTCGCCCTCAAGCCGGACCAGGCGGGCCTCCAGTTCGACACCCAGGCCACCGTGCGGGCGGCCGCGCAGAGCGACTACAACCCCGTCTCCGTCATTGGCTCGCTGTTCGGCAACCACCGGGTCGTCGACCCGGTCATGCCGGTCGACGAGGAGAAGTTGCACGCCGCCCTGGAGGACGCCGCCGGCGGCTCCGGCTCGGCGACGGACGGCACGATCGAGTTCAAGTCCGGCAAGGCCGTCGCCGTGTACGGCAAGGCGGGCAAGACCATCGACGTCGGCAAGTCGACCCTCGCGGTCGAGGAGGCCTACCGCACCCAGGTGAAGACCGACGCCTCCACGCCGGTGGCGGTCGCGACGACCACCAGGAAGCCGACGGTCTCCGACGCCGAGGTCGACCGGATGATGAAGAAGTTCGCCGAGCCCGCCATGTCGGCCAACGTCACCGTGCAGACGGACGCCGTGCACTCGGTCGCCTTCAGTCCGCAGAAGTCCCTGTGGAAGTTCCTCAAGGTGAAGGCCGTCGACGGCAAACTGGTCGACTCCTACGACCCGGCCGCGCTCAAGACGCTCTACGGCCAGACCTTCGACGGCGTGCTGATCACCCGGGGCACCGGGCAGAAGACGGCCGTCACCGTCCAGGACGTCTACGGCGCCCTGCGGCTGGCCCTGATGAGCTCGACGAACCGGGTGGCCGTCATCGACACCGACCCGAGCTAGTCGCGCCAAGCTCGACCGAGAAGGGGGAACCCGGCACACGCCGGGTTCCCCCTTCTCGTAGCGGGCCGCCCCTCCCGTATGACATCTGTCATGCGCCCCTCAGGACCGCTGACACTGCCGGGCGGCGGGCCCGGCCCGCCACGATGGTGCGCATGACGACGACAACGACGGCCACCACCGAGGTGGTCGGGTTCGAGCAGGTGAGCAAGAGCTACGGGGACGTCCGGGCCGTGGACGGTCTGACGCTGCGCCTGCACCCGGGGGAGACCGTGGCACTGCTGGGCCCCAACGGGGCCGGCAAGTCGACCACACTGGACCTGCTGCTCGGCCTCAAGCAGGCCGACAGCGGCACCGTACGGATCTTCGGCACCGGCCCGCGCGAGGCGATCGTCGCCGGACGCGTCGGCGCCATGCTGCAGAGCGGCGGCCTGATGGACGAGGTCACCGTCCGCGAACTGGTCACGCTGGCCTGCTCGCTGCACCCCAGGGCCTACCCGGTGACCGACGTGCTGGCCCGGGCCGGCGTCACCCAGATCGCCGGCCGCAAGGTCAACAAGCTCTCCGGCGGCCAGGCCCAGCGCGTCCGCTTCGCCCTGGCCACCGCCGGGGACAGCGACCTGATCGTCCTGGACGAACCGACGACCGGCATGGACGTCTCCGCCCGCCAGGCGTTCTGGGCCACCATGCGCGAACAGGCCGACCAGGGCCGTACGGTGCTGTTCGCCACCCACTACCTCGAAGAGGCCGACGCCATCGCCGACCGCGTGCTCGTCCTGCACCGGGGCCGGCTCCTCGCCGACGGCACCGCCGCCGAGATCAAGGCGAAGGCCGGCGCCCGCCGGATCTCCTTCGACCTGGCGGACCCGGTCGACGACACCGCGCTGCGCGCCCTGCCGTTCCTCACCACGATCGACGTGTCCGGGCAGACCGTCCGCATCCAGTCCACCGACGCCGACGCGACCGTGCACGCCCTCTACGGCCTCGGCGTCTACCCCCGCAACCTGGAGGTCGCCGGGCTCGGTCTGGAGCAGGCGTTCGTCGCCATCACGTCCGCCGAGGAGGCGAAGTCGCTGTGAACAGCCTCATCAAGCTGGAACTGGTCCGTGCCCTGCGCAACCGCAAGTTCCTGTTCTTCTCGGTGATCTACCCCTCGGCCCTGTTCCTGCTCATCGCGGGCAACGCCGACGCCACCACCAGGGTCGACGGCACGGGCCTGACCATCCCGACGTACATGATGGTCTCCATGGCCTCCTTCGGCGCCCTGACGGCCGTTCTGATGGGCAACAGCGAGCGGATAGCCAAGGAGCGGGAGAGCGGCTGGGTACGGCAGTTGCGGCTCACGCCCCTGCCGGGCCGCGGTTACGTCCTCGCGAAGACCGCGAGCGCCGCCGTGGTCAGCCTGCCCTCCATCGTCATCGTGTTCGTCGTGGCGGCGGTGGTGAAGGACGTACGGCTGGACGCCTGGCAGTGGTTCGCCCTCACCGGCGCGATCTGGGCCGGCAGCCTCGTCTTCGCCGCGCTCGGCGTCGCCATCGGCTACCTGGCGTCCGGGGACGCTGTCCGCCCGATCACGATGATCACCTACTTCGGCCTGTCGATGCTCGGCGGCCTCTGGATGCCGTCGACCACGTTCCCGCAGTGGCTCCAGGACATCGCCCAGTGGCTGCCCACGCACGCGTACGCTGCCCTGGGGCGGGCGATCGAGCAGAGTCAGGCCCCGCACGCCAAGGACATCGCCATCCTGGCCGTGTTCTTCGCCCTCTTCGCGGGCGGCGCGGCCTGTCTGTACCGGAAGGACACGCTGAAAGCGTGAGCTGCAACCCCGACACGGCCCGGCCGGCTCCGCTGACACGCCTGGGGCAGGCACCCCGCAACCTCCGCGAGGGGCTGCGCAAGACCGGGTGGATAGCCGTCTGGCTCGTCTTCCTCAGCTCGCCGGTCCACGACCTGGCGTCCGGGAACCACACCACGGGCGCCACCGTGGCCGGCTGGCTGGGCCTGCTCGTCTTCGTCGCGGTCTACCTGACGCTGGTCTTCAGGAACATGGGCGGCCGGGCGTACTCCGGGCGGACCCTCGGCGCCCTGATCCTGGGCCTCGCGGTCGTCGGCACCGTGCTGTGCCTGACGCTCGGCGGGGAGTGGCTCGGCCTCTACGTGTACGTCTCCGTCGCCTGCGGGGCCGCGCTGCCGCTGCGCATGGCGTACTGGACCATCCCGTTGACCGCCGCCGTCATGCTGCTCGCCGGTCTGCGGGTCGGCGAGCGGGACGCCATGGACCTGGTCGTGCTGGTGCTGCTGATCGGGTTCGCGATGTCCGGCGTCGGCCAACTCGTGCGGACGACCATAGAGTTGCGCAAGGCCCGGGCCACCGTCGCCCAACTCGCCGCCAACGAGGAACGGCTGCGGCTGGCCCGCGACCTGCACGACCTGCTCGGCCACTCGCTGTCCCTGATCACGCTGAAGAGCGAACTCGCCGGCCGGATGCTCCCCGGCCACCCCGACAAGGCGGCCCAGCAGGTCGCCGACATCGAACAGGTCAGCCGCCAGGCCCTCGTCGACGTCCGCGAGGCCGTCAGCGGCTACCGCCGCCCGCGCCTGCGTGAGGAACTCGCGGGCGCCCAGGTCGCGTTGACGGCGGCAGGCGTCACGGCCGCGCTGCCCGCGGAACCGGACCTCACCGGCGTCCCGGAGGAGAGCGAGTCGGCCCTCGCCTGGTCGCTGCGCGAGGCCGTCACCAACGTCGTACGGCACAGCGGCGCGGGGCGCTGCACGGTCGAACTGCTGCACCGCCAGACCCTCGACGGGCGGGTGTGCGAACTCTCCGTCGAGGACGACGGCTCCGGTGGCGCCGGGAAGGGGCCCGGCAACGGTCTCACCGGCCTCACCGAGCGACTGGAGAAGGCGGGCGGCTCCCTGGAGGCGGGCCGCACCAGGCACGGCTTCCGGCTCGTCGCCCGCGTGCCGGCCGGCGACCGGGCCGACGTAGGATCCGGCGCATGAGCCGCACGATCAAGGTCCTGCTCGCCGAGGACCAGTCGATGGTCCGCGAGGCGCTCGCCGCCCTGCTCGGCCTGGAGGACGACATCGAGGTGGTCGTGCAGGTGGCGCGCGGCGACGAGGTGCTGGCCGCCGCCCGCGCCCACGACGTGGACGTGGCCCTGCTGGACATCGAGATGCCGGGCGCGACCGGCATCGAGGCGGCGGGGCAGGTGCACCGCGCGCTTCCCGGCGTGAAGCTGGTCGTCCTCACCACCTTCGGCCGGCCCGGCTACCTCCGCAGCGCGATGGAGGCCGGCGCCGACGCGTTCCTCGTCAAGGACGCCCCCGCCGCCCAACTCGCCGCTGCTGTACGCCGGGTGCTGGCCGGCGAACGGGTCATCGACCCCACGCTCGCCGCGGCGGCCCTCGCGGAGGGCGCCAACCCCCTGACGGACCGCGAACGCGAGGTCCTCAGAGCGGCGGCGGACGGCTCCACCAACGCCGAACTCGCCGCGGCCCTGCACCTGTCGCAGGGCACGGTCCGCAACTACCTCTCCACGGCGATCCAGAAACTGGCCGTCCGCAACCGTGCCGAAGCGGTCCGCACGGCCCGCGAGAAGGGCTGGCTGTGACCCCGCCCGAGGCGGGATTCCCGGCGCCGGCCGGTCAGTTCAGCATCGCGCGGGCGGCGTGCGCCTGGTCGCGGACGCGCGCCGCGGCCGGCTGGTCCACCGCGCCCACCACCTCGGCGTAGGCGTCGAGTTCGGCAGCCCCCTCGACGAACTCGCCGCGCTGCACGAGCAACTGGGCCCGTTCGTAGCGCAGACGCGCCGGATGCGAGGGCAGCAGCAGCGACAGGTCGACGGCCCACAGCGACACGTCGGAGCGCTCCGGCCGGGCCGCGGCCCACGCCCGGACGTTGTTCAGGATGCGCACCACCACCTCCAGCGGCTCCGCGGGACCGAGCATCGAGGGGTGCAGCGGAGCCCCCGTCGCGCCCGCCACGAGCAACTCGGCGTCGGACCCGCTGAGCACCCGCCCCCCGTCGAACGGGTCGGCGAGCACCTGATCCTGGGTGCCGAACCCGACCACGAAGTGCCCTGGCAGAGCCACCCCGTACACCGGCGCCCCGGCCCGTCTCGCGACCTCCATCCACAGCACCGACAGCAGGATCGGCAGCCCCCGCCGCCGGGCCAGCACCTGGTGCAGCAGCGACGACTCCAGCCGCTGGTAGTCCGCGGGCAGCCCGCGGAACCCGCACCGCTCGCCCAGCAGCTCCCGCAGCGCGACCGCCCAGGAGCGCGGCCCGCCCGGCCGGAAGGGCAGCCGGCCGGCCAGCTTGTCCAGCTCGATCTGGGCGGTGTCCAGACCGGCGTCGTCGAGCTCCCCGTCGGCCTGCGCGCCGAGCAGCAGGCACAGCGTGGACAGGTCGGGACGCTCGGACCGGGCCTCTTCGGCGAACCGCTGCCGCAGTTCGGCGGAGCGCTCGGGCGGCGGGGGACACGGAGGACGCATAGCTGGCTCGTGCCCCCTCAGGACGATCGGTACCGGCCGCCGGCGGCACTTCCGGGTCCGGCGCCCACCGGTTCGCGGTAGTGGTGGTACGCGTGGTGCGCCGTGAAACCCAGCTGGTCGTACAGCGCCTGCGCCCCCACGTTGTCCGTCTCGACCTGGAGCCACCCCGCCGACGCGCCCTCGGCCAGCGCGCGCCGCGCCAGCGCGGTCATCACGGCACCGGCCAGTCCCCGCCGCCGTAGCGCGGGATCGACCTCGACGGCGGCGAAGCCCGCCCACCGGCCGTCGACCACGCACCGCCCGATCGCGGCGGGCGCGGCGCCCGGCCGGTCGCCCGGCACGGTCGCGAACCACACGGAGGGGCCGCCGCCCAGCACCCTCAGGGCCACCTCGCCGACCCCCTTGCGCCGGTAGCGCGCGAGCCACGCCTGGTCCGCGGTCCGGTCCAGCGCGACCTGCGCGGTCTCGTCCCGGTCGGCCACCGGCGCGAGCGCGCCGGTCCACAGTTCGGCGGTCACCTCACGCGTCCAGCCGCGCCGCTCCAGCTCCGCGCTCAGCAGCTCCTGCGTGCCCGCGGCGCCGGTCGCGGTCTGCACGTAGGCGGGCAGGTCCCGCTCGCCGTACCAGCGCCGTACGGCGGTCAGCGCCGCGTCGAGCGGCAGCCCGGGGTCGCCGAGCGGCAGCACCGAGTTCGCCCTCCGGGTGAACCCCCCGGCCGCCCGGAGCTCCCACTCGCCGAGCCGTTCGCTCTCCAGTGGCCGCCACGCGCGGGAGGAGACCCGCGCCAGCTCCTCGTAGGAGGCGGCGGGACCACGGCGGCGGGCCGGTGCGGGCGGCACGATCTTGCCCGCGACCAGCGCCGATTCCGGAATGCGGACGCTTCGGCCGTCCTTGCGTGTGATCCGCAGCACACCCCTGTCCCATGATGTGAGAACACCGACCGTGTCGGTGAACTTCTCACCCGCCGCCGCATGTTCGATCATGGACCGTACGGAGACTCGTTTGCCCACGTCAGCAGTGGTGACACGGACCTCGAGACGGCCTGCCGCTGAGATTTCCACAGGTCGGTTCACCCCTCCTGTTCGGATCATGTCCCGGAACGGAGATACTAGAGGCGGGCATCGACGACGCCGCGCTCCAGCGCGCCAGGCGGCGGAGCCTGTGGAGGCCCGCCAGCGCCCTATCGAGGAGGAACGACAGCGTGACCTACGTCATCGCGCAGCCTTGTGTCGACGTCAAGGACAAGGCGTGCATCGAGGAGTGCCCGGTCGACTGCATCTACGAGGGCCAGCGGTCCTTGTACATCCACCCGGACGAATGCGTCGACTGCGGCGCCTGTGAGCCGGTCTGCCCGGTCGAGGCGATCTTCTACGAGGACGACACTCCGGAGGAGTGGAAGGACTACTACAAGGCGAACGTCGAGTTCTTCGACGAGCTGGGCTCTCCCGGCGGCGCCAGCAAGCTGGGCCTGATCGAGCGCGACCACCCCTTCGTCGCCGCGCTCCCGCCGCAGAACCAGTAAGCCCGGCAAGCCCGGCCCGCGTCCTTCCCGGTGTCCGGGCCCAGCCCGAGCCGGGGGCCCTCGTCGCCTCGGTCCCGTACGGCCTGATCGCCTTCGATCGCCGCGCGGGGCCGAGGCGTTTGCCGTCCGTACGTCCGTACGCGTCCGTACGAGAAAGTGAGCCCGATCCCGTGTCCGCAGTCTCCGACCGTCTCCCCACCTTCCCCTGGGACAAGCTGGCGCCGTACAAGGCGACGGCCGAGGCACACCCGGACGGCATCGTCGACCTGTCCGTCGGCACCCCGGTCGACCCGGTCCCCGCGCTGGTCCAGAAGGCGCTGATCGCCGCGGCCGACTCGCCCGGCTACCCGACCGTCTGGGGCACGCCCGAACTGCGGGACGCGATCACCGGCTGGGTGGAGCGCCGGCTCGGGGCCCGCGGGGTCACGCACCGGCACGTCCTGCCGATCGTGGGCTCCAAGGAACTGGTCGCCTGGCTGCCCACGCAGCTGGGCCTCGGCCCCGGCGACCGGGTCGCACACCCGCGGCTGGCCTACCCGACCTACGAGGTCGGCGCCCGGCTGGCGCGCGCGGAGTACGCGGTCTACGACGACCCGACGGACCTGGACCCGGCCGGCCTGAAGCTGCTGTGGCTCAACTCGCCGTCGAACCCGACCGGGAAGGTGCTCGGCCGGGAGGAACTGACGCGGATCGTCGCCTGGGCCCGCGAACACGGCGTCCTGCTCTTCTCCGACGAGTGCTACTTCGAGCTGGGTTGGGACGCCGAACCCGTCTCGGTCCTGCACCCCGACGTGAACGGCGGCTCCTTCGACGGCATCGTGGCCGTGCACTCCCTCTCCAAGCGCTCGAACCTCGCCGGCTACCGCGCCGCCTTCCTGGCCGGTGACCCGGCGGTCCTCGGCCCCCTGCTGGAGATCCGCAAGCACGGCGGCATGATGACGTCGGCGCCGACCCAGGCCGCCGTGATCGCGGCCCTCGGCGACGACACCCACGTGCGCGAGCAGCGCGACCGGTACGCGGCCCGGCGCGGCGCCCTGCGCGAGGCCCTGCTCGGGCACGGCTTCCGCATCGAGCACAGCGAGGCCAGCCTCTACCTCTGGGCCACCCGGGACGAGTCCTGCTGGAGCACGGTCGCCCACCTCGCCGACCTCGGCATCCTGGTGGCCCCCGGCGACTTCTACGGCACGGCGGGAGACCGGTTCGTCCGCGTGGCGCTGACGGCCACGGACGAGCGGGTCAGGGCCGCGGTGGGCCGCCTCTAGTGCCGTGACCGGAAGGGTTTGCCGGGAAGCTCGCGGCGTCCGGTGCGGAGCATCGCCCGCGTACTGGATGTACTCGGGTGATGCGACAGCGCGGCGAGGTGCCGTGCCGTGCCGGGCGTCGCGAGCCGGTGAACCTTCCCGGTCACGGCACTAGCCGTTCCGGCGATTCCGGCCGGCTCGGCCTCGCGGCCCGTCCGTCCGACTCGGCTCGGCCGTCCGCCCGTCCGCCCGTCCGGTTCGGCCGTCCGTCCGGCTCGGTCTGCCCGGTCGCTCAGGCCGGATCGCGCCGGGGTCCGGCGGCGGAACCGGGGTGGTCGCGCACGCGGACGGCGGGGCCCGGGAGTGGATCCCGGGCCCCGCCGTCCG